>DATHIG010000087.1:0-2707 GCA_035490035.1 Actinomycetes bacterium | reverse complement strand
CAAGGCTACTTCGTCGCCAAGCCAATGCCTGTCGCCCGCCAGCGAGATGGGACCACCTTGAGGTGAGTTCCGCCAGCAGCATGGGACCACCCTTCCGCCAGTAGTAGGACCACCCGGGTTCGCGGCAGCGGTACTGCTGCCGTGAACTCAGCCACCTAACCGAGCAGCGGTTCAGGAAGGTGGCCATGTTCCGGGAGGTTCGCGTGTACGAGATCCGAGAAGTGCTGCGGCTGTGGTTGCGGGGCGAGGGGCTGCGTTCGGTCGAGCGGCTGTCGTGGGTGGACCGCAAGACTGTGCGCCGCTACGTGGGCGCCGCGGTCGAGGCCGGCATCGACCGGGCCGGCGGTGAGGAGCAGCTCACCGACGAGCTGTTGGCGGTGGTGTGCGAGCGTGTGCGCCCGCACCGCCCCGACGGCCATGGCGCCGCGTGGGCCACGCTGGTGGCCCACCACGAGCAGCTCAAGGCGTGGGTGGTCACCCAGGGCCTGACCGCGGTCAAGGCCGGTGAGCTGTTGGCCCGCCAGGGTGTGGTCGTGCCCGAGCGCACCTTGCACCGCTACGCCCTGGAGGTTCTCGGGGTGGGCCGCTCGGCCCGCACCACCACGGTCCGCGTCGCTGACGGCGAGCCCGGCGGGGAGTGTCAGGTCGACTTCGGCCGGATGGGCCTGGTCCCGGACCCGGAGCTGGGCCGGTGCCGGGTGTGCCAGGCGTTGATCTTCACTGCCTGCTACAGCCGGCACTGCTTCGTGTGGTTGACCTTCACCCAGACCACCGCCGCGGTGATCGCCGGGTTCGAGGCGGCATGGGCGTTTTTCGGCGGCGTGTTCGCCGTGGTGATCCCCGACAACATGGCCACCATCGTCGAGAAGGCCGACGCCACCGAGCCCCGGCTCAACCAGGCCTTCGTCGAGTACGCCCAGGCCCGGGGCTTCCTGGTGGACCCGGCGCGGGTGCGGCGGCCCACGGACAAGCCTCGGGTGGAGCGCACGGTCCCGTTCGTGCGCAACAGCTTTTTCGCCGGGGAGAGCTTCCTGGACCTGGCCGATGCCCAGCGCCGGGCGCAGATGTGGTGCGCCACCCGGGCCGGGCAGCGCATCCACGGCACGACGCAGTGCCGCCCGGCGGAGCTGTTCGCCCTCGCCGAGGCGCCCCGGCTCGCACCGCCGCCGGCGCTGCCCTACGACCTGCCCGTCTACGCCACCGCCAAGGTCCACCGCGACCATCACATCGAGGTCGCCAAGGCGCTGTACTCGGTGCCCGGGGACCTGATCGGCCAGCGGGTCGAGGTCCGCGCCGACCGGGCGCTGATGCGGGTGTTCCACCGGGGGGCCCTGGTCAAGGTCCATCCCCGGACCGGGCCCGGGGGGCGGATCACCGATCCCGCCGACCTGCCCGCCGAGCGCAGCACCTACGCGATGCGCGACCTCGACCGTCTCACCCGGATGGCCGCCGACGCCGGCCCGGCCGTCGGCGCCTACGCCGCCGCGGTGTTGGACCACCCGCTGCCGTGGACCAGGATGCGCCAGGTCTACGCGTTGTTGGGGCTGGTCAAGCGGTGGGGTCCCGAGCGCGTCGACACCGCCTGCGTGCGGGCGTTGGAAGCCGAGGCGGTCAGCGTGGGGCTCATCGGTCGCATGCTCGAGCGTGCCATCGAGTCCGCTGCGGCGCAGCCCGCGGTCGCGGCGTCGCGCTCGGGCCGTTTCGCGCGGGACCCGGCCCAGTTCGCCACCGCCCGCCCGGAGCACACCACCGATGCCGACGCCACCGGCGGTGCGGCATGAGTGCGGCGCCCACGGTGTCCCCCGAGCTCAAGGCGCTGCTGCGCCGGGTCAAGCTGGGCCGCAGCCTCGACACCCTGCCCGAGCGACTGGCCCTGGCCAAGACCCGCTCGCTGGGCCACGCCGAGTTCCTCGAGCTGGTGCTCGCCGACGAGGTGTCCCGGCGCGACACCTCCTCCGCCGCACTGCGGGCCCGGGTGGCCGGGCTCGACCGGTCGATGCGCCTGGACTGCTGGGACGCCTCCGCGGCCATCACCTACGACCACGCGATGTGGGACGAGCTGTGCTCGTTGCGCTTCGTCGACGCCGGCCACAACGCGCTCATCATGGGCCCGGTCGGGGTGGGCAAGACCTTCCTCGCCACCGCCCTGGGCCACGCCGCGGTCCGGCGACGTCACAGCGTGCACTTCGAGCGCACCGACCGGCTACTCAAGCGGCTCAAGGCGTCCCGGCTGGACAACAGCCACGACACCGAGGTGCGCAAGCTGCTCCGCGTCGACCTGCTGATCCTCGACGACTTCTGCCTCCAACCCCTTGACGCCCTCGACACCGCCGAGGTCTACGAGCTCATCGTGGAACGCCACCGCCGGGCCGCCACGATCACCACATCCAACCGGGAGCCCATCGAGTGGCTGCCCCTGATGGCCGACACCCTGCTCGCCCAGTCCGCCATCGACCGGCTCAAGTCCGCCGCCCACGAGCTCGTGCTCGACGGCGAGAGCTACCGACACCGCCAGAAACCCACCGTCGGCGAGGCCAGATCATGACTACCACCCCCGACACCGACGGTCCGCACCCGCCGTTGCGTCACGACAGCGTCACGACGGCCTGCCCGGTCTGTCGCCATCGGTTCACCCCCGTCGGCCGGCAGCGCTACTGCTGCAACGCATGCCGAGCCACCGCCTACCGGCGACGCCGCGACGCCGGCA
>DATHIG010000086.1:0-2058 GCA_035490035.1 Actinomycetes bacterium | reverse complement strand
CGTCCGGGGTTCCCCGGATCCCTCCTGCGGCCGGGGTTCCCCGGTCCCCTCCTGCGGCCGGGGTTCCCCGGTCCCCTCCTGCGGCCGGGGTTCCTCGGTCCCCTCCTGGCCGTCCTGCTCGGCGCCGAGGAGGGCGGCCTTCAGCTGCTCCCGCTCGCGCTCCAGCTCGGCCATCTGGCCTTCGACGTCCATCAGCTCGCGGACGTAGTCCCGAGCCTGGGAGCGCAGTGAGCCGATGCGCAGGTCGGGCAGGTTCAGGTCCTTGAGGTCGGTCTCTTCCTTGAGCTGGTCGAGCGCGTCCTGGGTGGTCAGCCGCAACCTGCCGAGGAAGCGGCCGACCTGCCTGGCCATCTCGGGCAGCCGCTCCGGGCCGAACAGCAGCAGGGTGACCAGCACGATGGCGGCGATCTCGCCCAGCCCGACGTTGAACATCGCCTCAGCCCTCTAGCGCTTCGGCTGGTTGGTCGGGATGACCTGCAGGATGAGCCGCCGGCCGCGGCGGACCACCGTGACCGGCACCGGCGTGCCGACCTCGGCCTGGCGCACGGCGACCGTCAGCTGGTCGCGGGCCCGCACCGGCTGGTCATCGAAACGGACGATCAGGTCGCCCCTGCGCAGGCCGGCCGAGGCGGCCGGGCTGCGGGACTCGACCCGGCTGACCAGCGCGCCGGCCCGGTTGCCGAGCCGGTACCGGTCGACGTCGTCGGGGCTCAGCTCGCGGTCGGACTCGACCCCGAGGAACGGCACCGTGACCGGCTTGTCGCCGACCAGCGCCTTGGCCACCTTCAGGGCCGCGTCGACCGGGACGGCGAAGCCGACCCCGGCGTTGGAGTCGACGTCACCGTTGGTCGCGATGGCGGTCGAGATGCCCACCACCTGGCCGTTGGCGTTGGCCAGCGCACCGCCGGAGTTGCCGGGGTTGATGGCGGCGTCGGTCTGGATGGCGTCGACCAGCTCGCGGCCCTGGTCGCCGCCTTCGGCGCCGGGCACCTTCACCACCCGGTGCAGGGCCGAGACGATCCCGGTGGTGACCGAGCTCTGGAAGCCGAAGGGGCTCCCGACCACGATGGCGGCCTCCCCCACCCGCAGATCGCCGGAACGCCCGAACCTGGCCACCGCCAGCCCGGTCCGGCGCACCTTGAGCACGGCCAGGTCGTTGGTCAGGTCGCGACCGACCACCCGGGCCCTCAGCGGCTCCGACGTCGACAGCGTGATGCCGATGGTGCGCGCCCGGTCGACCACGTGCGCGTTGGTCAGCACATAGCCGTCCTCGGCGAAGATCACCCCGGAGCCGGTCGCCTTGCCGCTGTCGGTCCTGACCTCGACCTTGACCACGGCCGGGAGCACGGCGCTGAGGACCCGCTGCACCTGGTCGCCCGCCGGCACCGCCGCCGGGACCCCCGCCTGGCTCGCCGCCCGGCTCCCCGCCGCCCCCGAGGCCGCCGTCCTCCCCGGCCGCAGCTCCCACCGCTGCGTCGCCGCCGCCCCCACCAGCCCTCCGACCAGCCCGCTGATCAGCGCGACGGCAAGCAGCAGCCCCCCGACCCCGAGCAACCGCCGAACCCTCCGCCCAGCCTTCTTCGGCGCCGGGGCATCCTGGGGCTCCCTCGCGGTTCGCGGGATCGGGGCGTCCACCAGCCGATCGGCGGCCAGGGGAGGCGGGGCGCCGACGGGTCGGCGGGCAGGCCGCGGGATGCGGGTGTCGACCGACCTGTCGACCGTCCGCGGGCTGGGTGGGCCCGGGTGCCCGCCGACGGGTCGTCCGGCCGGGAGATCCGCCGGCCGGACCCGGAACGCCACGGGAGGGGCGCCAGCGAGCCAGTCCGTGGGGGAATCGATCGGAGCATCCGGCGGCCTTGCGGCAGCCGCAAGCCCTCCGGGGGATCCGTCGCCGGGCGCCGCCGGCGGCGTCGGCCTGGGCTCCTCCGAATCCCGCGGATCCTCGACCGAGGCCCGCTCGGAGTCCCCTTCGCTGTCGACCGAGGGCGGCTCGGGACCCGGCCGGTCCTCAACCGAGGCCTCCTCCGAGTCCGGCGCATCCTCGACCGAGGGCGGCTC
>DATHIG010000085.1:0-12792 GCA_035490035.1 Actinomycetes bacterium | reverse complement strand
TGGGATGGTTCGACGATTCGGCCCTGACCCTTGCCGTGTTCCTGCCCTTGCTCGGCGCGGTCGCCTTGGCCGTGCTGCCCAAGGACCGGGACGGTCTGATCCGGGGGGTCGCCCTCGGTGTCTCCCTGCTCGCCCTGCTGGTGGGGGTGGGCATGCTGGCCCGCTTCGACTACGACGCGGGGGCGGCCATGCAGTTCGAGGTGAACCGCTCCTGGATCTCCTCGATCGGGGCCGGCTACCACCTGGGCGTCGATGGCATCGGCCTGCCCCTGCTGGTGCTGTCGTTGCTGCTCAGCCTGCTGTGCGTGCTCTACTCCTGGCGGGTCCTGCCCGAGCCGCGCAACCCCAAGGCCTTCCTGGCCCTGCTGCTGCTGCTGGAGACGGGCATGAACGGCACCTTCGTCGCCCTCGACCTGGTCTTGTTCTTCGTCTTCTGGGAGACCGTGCTCATCCCCATGTACTTCATGATCGCCGTCTGGGGCGGAGCCAGGCGCGACTACGCCTCGATCAAGTTCATCCTGTACACCCTGATCGGCTCGGTGGTCATGCTGCTCGGCTTCCTCGCCCTGTGGCTTCGCTCCAGCCCGGACGCGGCCGGCCGCACCTTCGACATGCTGGCCCTGCAGGAGCTGGGCGCCGCCCGCTTCGGGGGCACCTTCGGCACGATCGTGTTCGCCGCCGTCGCCCTCGGCTTCGCCGTCAAGGTGCCGGTGTGGCCGCTCCACACCTGGCTGCCCGACGCCCACACCGAGGCGCCGACCGTCGGCTCGGTGCTGCTGGCCGGGATCCTGCTGAAGATGGGCACCTACGGGTTTGTGCGCATCGCCCTGCCGATCCTGCCCGAGGCCGCCAGGACCTGGGCCCCGGTGCTCGGCGTGCTCGGGGCCATCGCCATCATCTACGGCGCGCTCTGCTGCCTGGCCCAGCGGGACGTCAAGCGCCTGATCGCCTTCTCGTCGGTCGGCCACATGGGCTTCGTGATGCTCGGCATCGCCACCCTCACCCCGATCGGCATCAACGCCGCCGTGTTCGGCATGGTGGCCCACGGGATCATCACCGGGATGCTGTTCTTCCTGGCCGGCTCCATGCACGAGCGCTACCACACCCGCGACATCGTCGAGCTGGGCGGCGGCATGGCGACCCTCATGCCCCGCCTGGCCGGGGTGTTCACGATCACCTGCATCGCCTCCCTCGGCCTGCCCGGGCTGGCCGGCTTCTGGGGTGAGATCCTGGCCCTGCTGGCCGCCTGGAACCCGGCCCCCGGCCTCTCGGTGCCGCTGTTCCGGACCTTGGCCGCGGTCGGTCTGCTGGGGACGCTGCTGACCGCCGGGTACTTCCTGTGGCTGATCCAGCGGGTCAACCTCGGCCGGGTCCCCGATCGCTGGGGCGGCAGGGCGCTGGGCGACCTGGCCCCGATCGAGGTCGCCGCCTGGTCGCCGCTGATCGTGCTGATGGTGGCCATCGGCTTCGTGCCCGGGCTGGTGCTGTGGCTGACCAACCCGTCCGTCACCGGCTGGTTCACCGAGCTGTTCGCATGAGGAGACGCTGACCGTGCCGATCGACTTCCACGCCATCCTCCCCGAGCTGGTCCTCGCCGGCACCGCGCTGCTGGTGCTGCTGGTCGACCTGTTCGTGGAGCGGGCCAAGGTGGTCGCCAACTACCTGTCGCTGGCCGGCACGGTGGCCGCCGGGGTCGCCCTCGCCTCCCTTGTCGGAGGGGACACCCGCAGCACCTTCGGCGGCTCGTTCGTGGTCGACAACTACGCCCTGCTGTTCAAGGGGCTGTTCCTGGGCTCGCTGCTGCTGGTGCTGCTGATGAGCCAGCGCTACGTCAACGCCGGCACCGCCTACCAGGGCGAGTTCTACTTCCTGGTCCTGTCCAGCTTCGTCGGCATGCTGCTGATGCCGTCCTCGCGAGATCTCCTGATGCTGTTCCTCTCCCTGGAGATCGTCTCGGCCACCGGCTTCATCGCCGCCGGCTTCCGCAAGGGCGACCCCCGCGGCAACGAGGGCGCGCTCAAGTTCCTGCTCATCGGCGTGCTCTCCACCGCCGTGATGCTGTTCGGGATGAGCCTGGTCTACGGCTTCACCGGGTCGCTGCAGCTGGGGCCCATCGCCGAGCGGCTGGCCGAGCTCGGCGACGAGCCGGCCGCGGTGATGAGCGTGTTCCTGGTCGTCACCGGCTTCGCCTTCAAGGTGTCGGCCGCGCCGTTCCACTTCTGGGCGCCAGACACCTATGAAGGCTCCCCGGTCCCGGTGGCCGCCTACCTGTCGGTCGCCTCCAAGGCCGCCGGGTTCGCCGGCCTGCTCCAGGTGACCTTCGTCGCCTTCCCGTCCTACGCGCGCTACTGGGCGCCGGCCTTCGCGGTCCTGGCCGCCCTCACCATGCTGCTCGGCAACGTGATCGCCCTGGCCCAGACCAACATCGTCCGCCTGCTCGCCTACTCCTCGGTCGCCCAGGCCGGCTACATGCTGGTCCCGTTCGCGGTCGGCTCCTCCGCCAACCCGGCGGTCCGCGAGGAGGCCTTCCAGGCCGTGCTCGTCTACCTGCTGATCTACGCCTTCACCAACCTGGGCGCGTTCGCCGTCGTCACCCTGGTCAGCCAGCGCCAGCCGTCCAACCTGATCGCCGACTACGCCGGCCTGGCCCGCCGCTCCCCGGCCCTCGGCCTTGCCATGACCTTGTTCCTGTTCTCGCTGGCCGGCGTCCCCCCGGCCGCCGGCTGGTACGCCAAGTTCGTGATCTTCAAGTCGGCCATCAACGGCGACACCCTCACCCTCCAGCTGCTGGTCGTGTTCATGGCCGTGATGACCGTTGTCGCCCTGTTCTACTACGCCGGCATCGCCCGCAGCCTCTGGCTCGGTACCCCACCCGAGGGCGCCCCCGAGCCGGCCCCCCAGCGCGTCTCCCCGACCCTTGGCACCGCCATCGCCCTCTCCACCGCCGGTGTCCTGGTCCTCGGCGTCCTCCCCAACCTCCTGGTCCAGTACGCCCCCGTCTCCACCCTCATCGCCGGCCCCTGAAGCTCGACTCAGTGGCAGAACCCGGTGCCCGAGTCGGTGAAGCTGTGCCCGGCGATGGGAAGGAACCGCCAGTCGTAGCTGCTGGGACGCAGGGTCAGCTTGAGCACCCCGAACGAGCTGTTCTGGAGCAGGTGGCTGTAGGGATGCCGCGTCTGCGGTATGGCGGTGAAGAACACCCCGCCGGTGCCGACCACGAACTGCCGCAGGCCCCGCACCGTCTCGCCGGTGGCGGCGTTGTTCTGCTTGGCGAAGCGCTCGTAGTCGTGTGAGTGCCCGCTCAGCACCACGTCGGCCCTGGCGTCGTACAGGGCCTGCCAGAGACCCCCCATGAAGGTGCCGTCGCCGCCATGGCCGCTGGAGTAGCGCGGGTGGTGCCAGTAGGCCAGCGTGCAGCGGTTGGGGTGTGCCGCCAGGTCCTGCCGCAGCCATCGCTCCTGCGTCGACCCCGCGGCGCAGCCGCCGGGCCGCCAGCCGGCACCGGTGGCGCAGTTGGAGTTGAGCGCGATGAGATGCCAGCTCCCGACGTCGTAGCTGTAGTAGCCCAGGGACGGGTTCCCGGCGATGCCGCCGAAGTAGCCGTAGTAGCCGCTGGCATTGGCCACGGCGTACTCGTGGTTGCCGGGGATCGGTCTCGTCAGGCTCTTGAAGCGGCCCCAGGTCGGGTCGTACGAGCGGTTGAGCTGGTCGAGCGTGGCCAGGCTGTACTGGAGGTCGCCGAGCGCCAGCACGGCCGCGCCCGACTGGGCCAGGACGAGGTCGGAGGTGGCGCGCTGGCGGCAGGCGGTCGCCGTCCCCGACCCGTTGTTGTAGGAGGGATCGCTGGTCGAGCAGGCGATGTCGCCGGCGGCGACGATCACCGGGTCACCCGACGGCACACCCGTGGTGTAGGTGAGCTCCAGCTCCGGGGGCTGCGAGGTCTCGCGGGACCTGAAGGACGTCTGGGTGGTGCTCGCCTGGGTCAGGATCACGCTGTAGACCCCGTTGCCGGACACGTAGCTCGAGAGGTCCCACTCCACCGGCCCCGTCGCCACCCCCGGGCTGTTGTCCGTGCGCAGGCCGTAGACCGGGGCGTTCGACCACTTCACGCCCGACTCGGACCAGTTGTTGTGGCTGCCTGGCTTGGCGCTGACCACCGCTCCCGACGAGGTCGTCGCCGTCATGTGCAGCATGGCCGCGCTCAGGCTGGCGTCGGCGGGCACGCCGGACACGACGAACTTCAGGTAGATGCGCTTGCTGACACCGCTGCCGTAGTCGGCCTGCAGGGTCGTGCTGGTCCCGAAGTTCGTGCTCGGCGTCGCTTGCTGGACGTGCGCATCGGCGTACGCTCTCACGGTCAGCACCTGGGTCACGGCGGCCACGGCCGGAGCCGCCGCCATGGGTGTGGCCACCGCCGAGCCGAGCGGGGCGACGACCGTGGCGATGGCGACCGTCGCCAAGGCGAGGCTGGTCCGGGAGCTCGGCCGACACCGGAGACGAGACAATGGCGACATGGGCGCTACTCCTTGTTCATTGCACCATTCTCGCCCAAGGGCCAAGCAAAGCAAGCTCGGACCTCCCATGAGGCTGCTCACCCCGGCCGGGCTCGTCGTGCTCGCGATGGTCGCGAGCGGGTGCGACGGCTCGACCGAGCCCGCCTCCGGCGCCACCTCGTCGGCCGGGACCGCACCGTCGACGGCGGCGCCGATCCGGACCTCTGCGGACCCCGCCGTGGCCAACTGGCCGGCGTTCACCAGCATCCTCGGCGGCTACCGGCTGCGCTACCCGCCCGGCTGGCGGGTCAAGGAAGGCACCGGCAGCGGCGGGCCCGTGCTGTCGCTGCTCCCGCCGGAGGGTGCCGGTATCAGCGTCCTGGTCACCTCGACCACGCCCCCTGAGGCGGGCGCCGCGACGCTGCCCAGCACCCGCTGCCGGCCGGTGCGGGTCGGCCGGCTGGAGGGCACCCGCTGCCAGGACAGCGTCGCGATGGTGGTCAGCACCGCCCTGAAGGGCCGGGAGCGATGGTATGTCCTGCTCACCTCGCTGCAGCGACCGGCCGTCCCGGCCGGCGCGTACGACCGGGTGCTGGCAAGCTTCCGGCTCAGCTGAGACGCGGAGACCGCCGATCTGACGGCCCCAGGCCTGTTATGCTTTGCGAGCCGATCGTCTGGTATGGGGGGGCTTATGCGGTGGATGCTGCTGGCGACCGCGCTCGCCGCCCTCGCCATATCGCTCCTGGCGCCGCCGGCGACCGCGCAGACCAGCGACGTCTACCGCGATGGCTGGTCGTTCAAGAGCTGGTATCACCTGGGAAACCCCCACAGGGGCGAGGTCTCCGCCGAGTCCTGGGTCGACCTCGACTGGCCGTGCGGCACCCCGCGTGACATCGGCATGAACTGCGACATCCAGCGTCTGCGCGGGCATGGCCTGGTGAAGAAGGAGTCCAAGGTCACCCGGGTCGAGATCGGCCTGGTGCGCCTCGGCCGCTACCCGGCCGGCACCCTGGTCCAGAACGAGCGCAACAAGAACTCGGGCAGCCTGCCGCAGATCGAGCAGACGACCGCCTGGTACCCGGTCGCCGAGGATTGCGTGGTCGCCTTCCGGGCGTGGACCCGGACCAGCTTCGCGGTCCGCTGGACTGACGGCCGCCTCAGCAAGTTGAGCCTGCTGGGGGACCCGACCACCATGGAGATTTGTCGGCAAGGGGACCTGACGGTTGCCGAGCGTCAGCGGCTACGGGCTGGGCTCCGCTGACGGCGCTCCGCTGACGGCGCTCCACTGACGGCGCTGCCGGTCAGCGCGCCGAGCCGTCCGTAGACAGGCCGCTCTTCCAGCCCTTTCCAGTTGTGGGCCTCTGCCCACGACGCCCGACTGGCTACGCCTCTACGTCCGATTTACCCGCGAACTGCGTAGTCAGCCTACTGCGCGCAAACCTTTCCTATCGCGTGGATGTCCCATATGTTCTTCGAACCTGAAACCGTAGGCTGGGGGGGTCGTTGCCAAGGGCCCACGCCATCCCCAGACCGGTTACGCTGGGTGTGGTACTTGCGTGCCTGCTCTGCCTGCTGGCGCTTTCCGTGCCGTCGCGGACGGCCGCACAGGAATCCGGTCAGCGGGCGCTGGTCGCCGGCGGGGCCGCGGCCGCCGCCGAGGCGGCCGCCGTCCCCATCGGGATCACCCCGCTGATCGGGGACTTCGACGGCGACCACCGGTCCGACGTCTTCATGTACGGGCCGGGCGGCCTGCCCGACCACGTCTGGCTCGGGCGGCCAGACCGGGCCTTCCGCGGGGCGTCGGCCACCGTCGGCCGCAGCTACCTCCCCCTGGTCGGCGACTTCAACGGCAACGGCCACGCCGACATCTTCTGGTACGGGCCCGGCGCCGCAACCGACGTGCTCTGGTACGGCACGACCGACGGCAGGTTCTCGGGCTATTCGGTGACCGTGAACGGCAGCTACCAGCCGCTGCTTGGCGACTTCAACGGCGACGGGCAGAACGACATCTTCTGGTACGGGCCGGGCGCCGGGAACGATGTGCTCTGGTATGGGCGGTCCTCTGGCGGCTTCACCGGCCGGGCGGTGACCGTCAACGGGACCTACCAGCCGCTGGTGGCCGACTTCAACGGCGACGGCCGCCGCGACATCCTCTGGTATGGGCCCGGAACCGGCCACGACGTGCTCTGGCTGGGGCGGTCCTCCGGCGGCTTCACCGGCCAGGCGGTGACCGTGAACGGCACCTACCAGCCGTTGCTGGGTGACTGGAACGGCGACGGCAGCCGCGACATCCTCTGGTACGGGCCCGGCGCCGCTCCCGACGTCCTGTGGTTCGGACACTCCAACGGGAGCTTCACCGGCCGGGCGGTCGACGTCGCCGGCACCTACCAGCCGTTCACCGCCGACTTCGACGCCGACGGCAGGCGCGACATCTTCTGGTACGGGCCGGGCGGGGGCTACGACGTGGTCTGGTACGGACGGTCCGATGGCAGCTTCGGGGCCGTCGCGGCCACCGTCGCCGGCACCTACCAGCCGTACGTCGGGGACTACGGCGGCGGCGGCCCCCAGGACGTCTTCTGGTACGCCGCAGGCGACCCAGACGACATCCTCTGGTTCGGCCACAGCGACCGGCAGTTCACCTCCCGAGCGACCACTCTGGACATCGGCTACACCCGGGCGGTGCCGCTACGTCCCGAGTCGCTCGCCAACGGGTACGACCCCTACGGGTTCGTCGCCCATGCCTTCGGCTCGGTCGACAGACGCTTGTACACCAACTCCCTGGAGGCATTCCAGCGGAACTACGCGCGGGGCTTCCGCGTGTTCGAGGTCGACCTGGTCCGCCTGGCCGACGGGACCGCGCTGCTGGCCCACGACGGCCTCGAGGCCAACTACGGCCTGAGCAAGCCCTTCAAGGAGTCCACCTGGGCCGACCTGGCCGGCCACAGGTACCTGGGGATCTACACCATCCTGCGAGCCCAGGAGCTGGCCGGGCTGCTGCGCGACCATCCCGACATGTACGTGATCCTCGACTCCAAGTACAGCCGGCTCGACATCTACAGGAGCATGCTGCAATACGCGCCCGAGCGCGGCCTGCGCGAGCGCATCTTCCCCCACGTCGAGGACAGTGCCGAGCTGGCCGAGTTCCGCACCGCCTACCCGCTGCAGAACTACATGCTGGCCCTGTACCACACTCAGGCCCAGAACCGCTACGACGACCCCATCGCCGGCGACTTCACCAACCGCTACCGCGCCCCGGGCGTGATGATGTGGTGGCGGGACCGCGACCTCTCGCTCAGCCTTGCCGCCAACGGCCGCGAGAGCCGCCGCTACCGCCCGTCGTTCGCCAGCGCGCTCAAGGGCGTCGGCGCCAACGTCTACGTCCACAGCCTCGCCGACGCCGGCGAGGTCCAGCGCTTCTGGGACCTGGGCATCGGCGTCTACTCCGACGAGCCGTTCCCGCCGCTCGAGGTTGGAGCGCTGCAGGAGCAGCCGCTGATCATGCCCGACTTCCCGAAGGGTGTCATCCCCGCGTAGCCGCGGCGGGCTGGCGGCGGGCGCTGCGCCAGGCGTCGCGGAGCTTGACCCTGGCCCCGGTGCGCAGGATGGCGCCCTCGTAGAGGCGGGCGGCCAGCAGCACCACGGCCATGATCGAGGCCAGCATGATCCCCAGGGAGAGGGCCACCTCCCACATGGTCGCGTCCCCGCCGGCGATCCGAAGGGGCATGACCAGCGGGGCGACCGGCGGCAGGAACGACGACACCTTGCTCAGGGTCGTGTCCCCTCCGCCGACCGAGCTGGAGAAGGCGATGAAGAACGACGCGATCATCAGCAGGTTCAGCGGGGTGGCGGTGTTCTGCAGCTCCTCCTGCCGGGACACGATCGCCCCGGCCACCGCGAACAGGCTCGAGTAGAAGGCGTAGCCGAGCAGGAACCAGAGCAGCACCGAGCCGATCGTCCCGGCGGCGTCCGGGGGCAGGCTGATGGTGTTGCTGGCCGTGGCGACGGCCAGCCCGACCACCCCGACCACGGTCAGCTGCAGCAGGCCGACCAGGCCGATGCCGATGATCTTGCCGGCCAGCAGCTGGACCGGCCGGACGGCGGCCAGCAGCACCTCGACCACCCTGGTCGACTTCTCCTCGACCACACCCATGGCGACCGCGAAGCAGTAGCCGATGAGCTGGCCGTAGAGCAGGAACACGGCGACCGTTGCGATCGTCCGCTTGGACCGGGCGTTCTCGTCGACCGGTTCGAGGCTGCGGACCGGCAGCGGCGGGGGAGCGAGGGCCGACTGGATCTCGCCCTGGCCGACCCCGGCTCCCCGCAGGGTCTCCTGGGCCCTGACGATCCGGGAGGCCGACTGCACCAGGACGTTGAGCTGCTCGTCGGCCTCCGCCTCGGCAACCAGCTCGCGCCCGTCGATCACGGCCAGGTCGAGCGTGCCGTCGCGGACGGCCGCCTCGGCCTCCGGCGCCGTCGCCGGCCGCTGCAGCCGGATCTGGACGCCGACGGCCTGCCCCTGGGCGGCCAGGGCGTCGCCGAGCGGCGCCGAGGCCTGGCCGACAAGGCCGACGTCGAACTCCTTCGGGTCGTCGGAGCCGAGCAGCCGCGGCACGAAGATGATGGCGAACAGGATGGCCAGCGTGACCAGGGTCGAGATGAGGAAGGAGCGGTCGCGCCGGGTGCGCTCGACCAGCTCGCGCCGCGCCGTCAGCTTGATCCCGTCGAAGGTGCCTGTTCCCTTCATTGCTGCACCGCCTGGCGGAAGAGCTGGGCCAGCGTCGGCTGGACCGCGCTGAAATGGATGACGCGCCCGGCGGCCCGCGCCGCGTCGAGCACCCGCTGCTCGTCGCCCTCGACGGCCACCACCACCCGGCCGTTGGCCTTCTCGATCACGGTGGCTCCGTCCAGGCTGCTGGCCCAGTCGGTGGCCGCGTCGACCACCTCCACCTGGTAGCGGCGCTCACCCCCGGAGCTCCGCAGCTCGTCGACCCGGCCGGCGGCGACCAGACGGCCGCGGTTGATGATGGCCACCGCCTCGCAGAGCCGCTCCACCAGCTCGAGCTGGTGGCTGGAGAAGATCACCGGGATGCCGTCGGCGGCCCGGTCGGCCAGCACCTCGGCCAGCACGTCGACCCCGACCGGGTCCAGGCCGGAGAACGGCTCGTCCAGGACCAGCACCTCCGGGCTGTGCACCAGGGCGGCGGCGAGCTGCACCCGCTGCTGGTTGCCGAGCGACAGCTGCTCCACCCGGTCGGTGGCCCGGTCGGCAACCCCCAGCCGCTCGATCCAGTAGTCGGCGGCGGTTCTCGCCTCCTCGGCTGGAAGCCCGTGCAGGCGGGCGAAGTACTCGAGCTGGTCCCGCACCCTCATCTTGGGGTACAAGCCGCGTTCCTCCGGCATGTACCCGAAGCGCCGGCGGGTCTCGGCATCCACCGGACGGCCGCGCCAGCGCACCTCCCCACGGTCGGGCTCGAGCACGCCGAGCACGATGCGCATGGCGGTGGTCTTGCCGGCGCCGTTCGGCCCGACGAACCCGAACATCTGCCCTTCGCGAACGGTGAACGACAGGTCGTCCAGGGCGACCACATCGCCGTAGCGGCGGGTCAGCCCCTGCAGCTCGAGCACCTGGTCCGCCTTCCCGTACCTGCCCGTCCCCCTCCTCCCCGGCACCATACCAGCGGCCAGTGGCGGCACCGTCGGCCCCCAGGACGAGATTCTCTTGGAGACACCGGCCGCGCCGCCGAGCGGCTGTCCAAGTCCCTCGCGGCAGCCCTGCGGGGACGCTAGCGGTTCCTTACACGGCCTTGAATCCGCCGACGTAAACTTGAGGGGAAGTCCCGGCGAGCACCCGTCGTCGGGCCCTTGCTGGCACAGGAGCCAAAGACAGATGACCGGTAGGAACTACTTCAAGACCACCCTGCTGCTGGCCGGGCTGAGCGGGCTGCTGCTCGCCATCGGCTCGGCCCTTGGGGGCAACTGGATCACGATCATGCTGGTCGTGGCCATTGGCATCAACGGCATCGCCTATTTCTTCTCCGACAAGATCGCCATCCGGGCCGCCAGGGCGGTGCCGGTCACCGAGGCCCAGTTCCCGGAGCTGTACCAGATCGTCAAGGGTCTGGCCGACCGGGCCGGCATCCCCATGCCGCGGCTGTACGTCTCGCCCAGCCCGCAGCCCAACGCGTTCGCGACCGGGCGCAACCCCAACAACGCCGCGGTGGCGGTGACCCAGGGCATCCTGCCCATCCTCGACCGCCGCGAGCTGGAGGGCGTGCTCGCCCACGAGCTGTCGCACGTCCAGAACCGCGACATCCTGATCTCGTCGGTGGCCGCCACCATCGGCGCGGTGATCACCTGGATCGCCTACCTCGCCTACTTCATCCCCATCGGCGGGGACGACGACGAGGGGGGCAACCCGCTGGCCGGGCTGCTGATGGTGATCCTGGCCCCGATCGCGGCCACGCTGATCCAGATGGCCATCTCGCGCAGCCGCGAGTTCGGCGCCGACTCCACCGGCGCCCAGCTCACCGAGGACCCAAGGGCGCTGGCCAGCGCCCTGCGCAAGATCGAGGCCTACTCGCGCGGCACCCCGCCCGCGACCACCAACCCGTCGACCGCCCACCTGTTCATCTCCAACCCGTTCAAGGGCGGCGCCGGCGTGGCCAACCTCTTCTCGACCCACCCCAGCACCGCCGAGCGGGTCCAGCGGCTCGAGAACATGGCCTTCCGTCAGGGCTGAGCCCGGCCGCGACGAACCAGCCAGATGGCCACCCCGGCGCCGAGCACGGCCGTGCCGGCCAGCACCGAGGCCGCGGGCAGGCTGGCCGCGAGCACCAGGCAGCCGGCCAGTCCGAGGCCGGCCAGCCAGCGCGGCCGGCCCCGCTCGGCCCGGCCGAGCGTCCAGGCGGCGGCGTTGGCGATGGCGTAGTAGACCAGCACGAGGGTGGAGCTGAAGCCGATCGCGCCTCGCAGGTCGACCGCCACGACCGCGACCCCGACGAGCACGGCCGCGGCCAGCTCGGCCCGGTGCGGCACCTTGTAGCGGGGATGGACGGCGGCCAGGGCCACGGGCAGGTCGTGGTTGGCGGCCATCGCGAACCCGGTCCGGCTCAGCCCGGCCTGGAGCGACAGCAGCACCCCCAGCGACGCCACCGCGGCGCCGCCCCTGACCACCGGCTCGAGGAAGTCGAGGCGACCGGCGGCCACCGCTTCGGCCAGCGGCGCTGCTGAGGCGGCCAGGACCGCCGGGCCGACGGCGAGCAGGGCGGCGGCGCAGACCACCGCATAGACGATCAGCACGATCCCCAGGGCCAGGGGAATGGCTCGCGGGATGGTCCGGGCCGGGTCGGCGACCTCCTCCCCGAGAGTCGCCACCCGGGCGTAGCCGGCAAAGGCAAAGAACAGCAGCCCGGCCGCCTGCAGGACCGCGTAGGCTCCCGGGCCGGGGATCGACCACTCCAGGTTCGCCGGATCGGCCTGGCCACCCAACAGCATCCCGGCCACCGCCGCGACCAGCACCGCCAGGACCACGGCGACGATCACCCTGGTGGCGGCGGCCGTCTTGGCCACGCCCAGCGAGTTGGCCACGGTGACCGCGGCCAGGCCGGCCAGGGCCACCGGCCGGGCCAGCCCCGGGGCGACGTAGCTGCCGAAGGTCAAGGCCATCGCCGCGCAGCTGGCCAGCTTCCCGGCAAGGAACGCCCAGCCGGCCAGGAATCCCCAGAACCGCCCGAGGCGCCGCCGCCCGTAGACATAGGCCCCACCGGACTCCGGGTACCGGGCGGCCAGTGCCGCCGACGAGGTCGCGTTCCCGTAGGCGACCAGCCCGGCCAGCAGCAGGCCGACCAGCAGCCAGCTCCCGGCGGCCCTCGTCGCCGGCCCGACCGCCGCGAACACGCCCGCCCCGAGCATCGACCCCAACCCGATCACCACCGCGTCGGAGGTGCCGAGGCGGCGGTCGAGCCGATCGGGGGTGGGTTCAGGGCCCATTGGCGAGTCCGAGGGTACCCCGCGCCGGATCAGCCGGGATCCACCTCGGCCAGGCGGCGGGTCAGGTAGGCGCGCTCGACCGGGTTGTCGGCCAGGTCGAGGGCCCGCCGGTAGGCGGCGGCCGCCTCGGGGGCGCGACCCATGCGCCGGAGCAGGTCGGCCCGCCCGGCGTGCAGGAGATGGTAGCCGGACAGCTCCCCCGAGGCGGCCAGCTCGTCCATCACGGCAAGGCCGGCGTCCGGCCCTTCCACCATGGCCACCGCCACCGCCCGGTTGAGGGCGACCACCGGCGACCCCGCCACCCGCATGA
>DATHIG010000084.1:0-10550 GCA_035490035.1 Actinomycetes bacterium | reverse complement strand
ACGGTCAGGATCGGTGAGACGGCGGTCGAGCAGATCCGGCTGGCGGCCGAGCTGGAGCGGACCGCGGTGGGCAACCTCGACGGCTACGTCGCCGTCTGCGCCGAGGTCGGCGACCAGGGCACCCGCGAGTTCCTGGCCGCGATGATCGCCGAGGAGGAGCGGCACGTCGACTTCTGGGAGACGCAGCTGGCCACCATCGACCAGATCGGCGAGGCCCTCTACCTGGCCCAGCAGGTCCGCGACTAGGCCGAAGCGGCCATCGCCGCCGAGCGAGCGGTCTCGTGCTGGGCCAGCAGCTCCTGGATCAGCGGGCAGCAGCCGCCGCAGGTGATCCCGGCACCGCAGCGGCGCCCGACCTCCTCGAGGTCGCAGGCGCCGGCCGTGATCGCCTCGCGGATCTCCCCGTCGGTCACGGCCCGGCAATGGCAGACGAACATCGAGCAGATGTTAGGCCCCCCTAAGTCCCCTGGCAAGAGGTCGGCTGGCGGCCGGCTAGCCGAGGTCGATGGCCTCGTTGGCCGCCGAGGTGTGCAGGCCGGGTCGGGGGCCGCCGGCCAGGACGTAGACGACGTCGCCGACGGCGACCACGCCCAGACCGTGGCGCGGGGTCGGCAGCGGCGCCAGGGAACGCCAGCGGCCGCTGCCGGGGTCGAACGCCTCCACCTCCTCGAAGGTCGCCGCCGCCTCGCCGCCGACGGCCACCACCTGGCCGCTGGCGGTGGCCGTCGCGGCCAGCCCGCCCCTGGCCGTCGGCATCGGCGGGAGCGAGCTCCAGCGGCCGGCGGCCGGGTCGAAGGCCTCGGCAACGTCCAGGTTGCCGCCGATCCCGCCGGTACGGCCGCCGACCACGTACACCCGGCCGCCGCTGCCGGCGGCGCCCAGGTGCTCGCGGGGGGTTGGCAGCCCGGGGGCCGGCGTCCAGCGGTCGGCGGCCGGGTCGTAGACCTGCGTGTCGGCGGCCAGGCCGCCCTCCACCACCCCGCCGACCAGGTAGAGCCGGCCGTCGAGGGCGACCAGGCCGCCGGCCGACCGGCCCTGGGGCAGCGGCGCCAGCCGGCGCCAGCTGTCCCCGTCGAGGCGGGCCGCCTGCGAGCTCGGGCCGTCCCCGTCGTTGCCGCCGGCCAGGTACAGGACCCCGTCCAGGGTGGCGGCCATGGCGTGGTTGACGGCCACCGGCAGGTCGGGGCCGCGGGCCCAGGTGCCGGCGCCGGTGTCGAAGACCTCGACGGTGGTCAGGGTGGCGCCGTCTGGGCCGTAGCCGCCCAGCACGTAGATGCGGTCACCGACCGCGGCCGCGGCCACCTCGGTCCGCTCCGACGGCGCCTGGGCGAGGCGCCGCCAGGCCGACTCCCCGCCCGGGACCGGGGCGGCGACCGTGGTCGGCGCCGGGGTCGGCTGCTGGCCGGGCGTGCAGGCGGCCAGCAGCAATGCCGCCGCCACCACCCGCAGCCGTCCCATGGCGTGCAGCCTGGCGGGCCGGCGGGGCCGCGCGCAAGCCCGGCGCGCTACGCTGAACGCGGGCCGGGTTCGCGGCGCCAGGGCGCCAGAGGAGGCACGCCAATGAGCATCGCATCGTCCGAGCAGGCGGTCGTCGACGGGGTGACGCCGAGGCTGTTCATCGGCGGCGAGTGGCGCGACGCCAGCACCGGCGCCACCTTCCCGGTGGAGGACCCGTCCACCGGCGAGCAGCTCTGCCAGGTCGCCGACGCGACCCCGGCGGACGGTGTCGCCGCCCTGGAGGCCGCCGCCGCCGTCCAGGCGGAGTGGGCCGCCCACCCGCCACGCGAGCGGGGTGAGATCCTGCGCAGGGCGTTCGAGGCGCTCAACCATCGGGCCGACGAGCTGGCCCTGCTCATGACCCTGGAGATGGGCAAGCCGCTGGCCGAGTCCAAGGCCGAGATCGCCTACGCGGCCGAGTTCTTCCGCTGGTTCGCCGAGGAGGCGGTCCGCATCGACGGCCGCTACGCCGTCGCTCCCAACGGCAAGGGCCGCCTGCTGACCATGAAGCAGCCGGTCGGCCCGTGCCTGCTGATCACCCCGTGGAACTTCCCGATGGCCATGGGGACCCGCAAGATCGGCCCGGCGGTGGCCGCCGGCTGCACCATGGTGGTCAAGCCGGCCGGGCTGACACCGCTGTCGATGCTCGCCCTGGCCGGGATCCTGGACCAGGCCGGGCTGCCCGCCGGGGTCTGCAACGTCGTCACCACCTCCTCGTCGGGGGCGCTGATGGAGCCGCTGATCAAGGATCGGCGGGTCCGCAAGCTGTCGTTCACCGGCTCGACCGAGGTCGGGCGCAAGCTGATCGCCCAGGCGGCCGACAACGTCCTGCGGGTCTCGATGGAGCTGGGCGGCAACGCGCCGTTCCTGATCTTCGACGACGCCGACCTGGACGCCGCCGTGGACGGCGCGATGATCGCCAAGATGCGCAACATCGGCGAGGCCTGCACGGCCGCCAACCGTTTCCACGTGGCCGAGCCGGTGGCCGGCGAGTTCGCCGAGCGGCTGGCCGAGCGCATGGCGGCCATGAAGGTCGGCCGGGGCACCGAGGACGGCGTCCAGGTCGGCCCGCTGATCGACAAGAACGCCGTCGACAAGGTGTCGGAGCTGGTCGGCGACGCGCTCGACAAGGGCGCGCGGGCGGTGGTGGGGGCCCGGCCCGGCGACGGCCGCGGCTACTTCTACCAGCCGACCGTGCTCGCCGACGTCCCCGGCGACGCCCGGGTCCTCAAGGAGGAGATCTTCGGGCCGGTCGCGCCGGTGGCCTCCTTCGACGCCGAGGAGGCCGCGGTCGCCGCCGCCAACGACACCGAGTTCGGGCTGGTCGCCTACCTCTACACCAGCGACCTCAAGCGCGCCTTCCGGGTGATCGAGGGGCTGGAGACCGGCATGGTCGGCCTCAACCAGGGCATTGTCTCCAACCCGGCGGCTCCCTTCGGCGGGGTCAAGCAGTCCGGCTTCGGCCGCGAGGGCGGCCCCGAAGGCATCGCCGAATATCTCGAGACCAAGTACGTCGCCATGAACCTGTGAGCCGGCGCCGGCGGCGATGAGCAAGTGGGGAGGCCGGCTGGCCGCGCCGGTCCTTGGGGCGCCGCCGGCCTTGGCCTTCCCGCGGCCGGGGCTGTGGTGGCTGGCCCTTGTCGGGCTGGTGCCGGTGCTGCTGCTGGCCATGACGGCCCCCGGCGGGCGCGAGGCGGCGGTCAGGGCCTGGCTCGGCGGGACCGGCTTCTTCCTGGCCGTCAACGCCTTCCTGGTCCCCAAGGTCGGGCCGTTCATGGTGCCGCTGGCCATGCTGCTGGCGCTGCTCTGGCTGCCGCTCGGCTGGCTGGCCAGGACCCTGCTCGGCGGCCGGGCCCGGCCGACGCCGGCACGGCTGGCCGCCGCCCTGGCCCTGCTGCCCAGCGGGTTGGTGGCCGGTGAGGCCATCCGCTCCTGGGAGGGGCTCGGCGGCCCCTGGGGGCTGTTGGGGGCCAGCCAGTGGAACGCCCCGGCGCTGCTGGCGGTCGCCGCACTCGGCGGCGTCTGGGGGCTGAGCTTCCTGCTGGTGGCGGTCAACGTCGCCGTGGCGGCCGCGGTCGGGCCGGGCGTCCCGGCGACCACCAGGGCGGCGGCTGTCCTGGTCGCGGCCGCCCTGCCCGGGGCAGCGGTCGCCTGGTGGGCGGTGCGGCCGGCGCCGCCGCCGGCCGGGACGGTGAGGGTGGCGTTCGTCCAACCCGGCGTCGTGGGTCCGGTCGAGGCCCGCTTCCGGGCCGGTGAGGCCCTCAGCCGGACCCTCCCTCGCGGCTCCCGGCCCGACCTGGTGGTGTGGGGCGAGAGCAGCGTCGGTCGCGACCCGGATGCCGACCCCGACGACCTGGCCCGGCTGGCCGCGGTCGCCCGGGCCGCCGGCGGGCCGGTGCTGGCGGGAGTCGACGCCCGGCGGGGCGGCGGCGGCATCTACAAGAGCGCCCTGCTGGTCGGCCCGGAGGGCAGGCTCGGCAGCTACGACAAGCTGCGGCTGGTGCCGTTCGGCGAGTACGTTCCGCTGCGGCCGCTGCTCGGCTGGGTCACCCGGCTCACCGACGCCGCCGTGGTCGACCGGCGCCGGGGCTCCCGACTGGCCGTGCTCCCGGCCGGGGCCGTGCGGGTCGGCCCGCTGGTCTGCTTCGAGTCGGCCTTCCCCGACCTGGCCAGAAACCTCGCCGCCGCCGGCGCCGACCTGGTGGTGGTGCAGACCGCCGACACCACCTTCCAGCGCAGCTGGGGGCCGGACCAGCACGCCAGCCTGTCCGCGGTCCGGGCGGTGGAAGCTGGCCGACCGGTCGTCCAGGCGGCCCTCAGCGGCACCTCGGCCGCCTTCGACGCCCGCGGCCGCCGGCTCGCGTGGGCGCCGGCGAGCTGGCGGGGCGCCGCCGTGGTCGAGCTGCCCCTGTCCAGGGAGCGAACGCCCTACGTCCGGACCGGCGACTGGCTGCCCGTTGCCTGCTGGCTCGCGCTGGCCGCCGGGGCCCTGGCCGGCGCCGGCCGGGCCAGGGTCAGGCGCGGCGGTAGCGGGCGTCGAACAGGCAGTAGACCCCGAAGCATGCCAGCCCGGCCGCGACCATGAGCAGCAGGATGGTGCCGTAGGGCTGCCCGGCCAGGGTCTTGAGGGCGGTGTCCATGCCGGTGGCCTTCTTGGGGTCGTAGGTCACCGCCGAGTACACGATCAGCAGCCCGATGATCCCGTAGGCGAGGCCGAGCGCCGCCCATCCCACCTGCCCGAACCGGATGGCGGCGTCCCTGGCGTGCGGCTCGGCGCCGCTCAGGTCCAGGTCATCGAC
Organism: Actinomycetes bacterium; assembly: GCA_035490035.1. Classification (GTDB taxonomy): domain Bacteria; phylum Actinomycetota; class CALGFH01; order CALGFH01; family CALGFH01; genus CALGFH01. The sequence continues at coordinate 5,754 of DATHIG010000084.1, read as the reverse complement.
GAACCGCTTGTTGACACCCCGGTGGACCAGGTAGATCGCGATCGCCACGATCCCAAGGCCGACGGCGGCCACCAGCAGCTGCCCGGCCGGCCATTCGAAGATCCGGTCGACCAGCGCCGCCTTCTCGCCCTTGGACTTGCCGCCCTTGCCCGAGGCGATCTTGAAGGCGCTGACCGCCAGCGCCCCGGCCAGCACGGCCTCGCCCAGGCTGGCCAGCCGCTGCACGGTGCGGCGGCGCTGCGGACGCCGGTACTGATGCCCCCAGCCGGCCTCGGCCAGCTGCCAGACCGTCAGGGCGGCCAGGCCGGCGGTGAGCACCCAGAGCACCAACCGGCCGGCCGGCTGCTCGGCGATCGCCTGCAGGGCGCCCGTCTTGTCGGCCTTGGCGCCGCCGCCCAGGGCGACCCGGACGGCCAGGTAGGCGACCAGGAGGTGGACCACCCCGTAGGCGATCAGGCCGACCCGGCCGAGGGTCTTGATCGGGCCGCTTTCGGCGGCCTGCTTGGCCGTCCGTTCCGCCCGCCGTGCCTGCTGCCCTGCGCTCATCGGGTTGCTCCTCCCGCAGTCCGTCTCGGAAGGACGGTACCCAGGAGCCGGCCAGCCGAAGCTCCCGTCCAGCGCGCCGGTGCCGCGGCCGGCCAGGATGGTCGACTCTGGACCCGGCCGCCGGGGACTCGGCCACGTGGTCGGCGGCGTGGGCGTCGCGCTCCCCCATGGTCCGGTCCGGTCCGGTGGTGGTGTCCTTGGCCGTCTGCAGCTCCATCTCGGTGTTGAGCTCGGCCCCGACCAGTACCACCAAGGTGGTCAGGTACAGCCAGAACATCAGGATGATGACTCCGGCCAGCGCCCCGTAGGTCTTGTTGTAGTTGCCGAACGAGTTGGCGTAGATGGAGAACCCGACCGAGGCCAGCACCCACAACAGGGTGGCGATCCCCGATCCCCAGCTCACCCAGGTCCACTTCGGCTGGTCGCGGTCCGGTGCGTAGCGGTACAGCACGGCCAGGCCGGCGATCAGCAGCGCGGCCAGCAGCACCCAGCGCAGGATCCCCACCGTCCAGCGCAGGGCCGCCGGCCAGCTGTCGGCCAGGGCCGGGAAGGCGACGATCAGGGTCAACGCGACCGCCATCAGCACCATCGCGCCAAGGGTGAGCAGCAGCGCCAGCCCACGCAGCTTGAGGAACTTGCGGCCCTCGGTCTCGTCGTAGGCCATGTTCACCCCGGTGATCAGCGCCTTCATGCCGCTGGAGGCGCTCCACAGGGCGGTCAGGATGCCGATCGCCGTTGCCAGGCCGAGGGCGCCGCCGGCCCCGCCGGTGATCTGCTTGATCTGTTCTCCGATGAGCTTGGCGGTTTCGGGCGACAGCATCCTGGTCAGCTCGTCGAGCTGCTGGCGGACCGTCTCCGGGTCGGCGACCAGCCCGTAGATGGATACGCCGGCGATGATGGCCGGGAACAGCGCCAGCAGGGTGTAGAAGGCCACCCCGGCCGAGAGCAGCGGGACCTGGTCCTGCTTGACCTCCTTCATGGTCCGCTTGGCGATGTCCTTCCAGCCCTTGGCCGGGATCTCCTGGGGCCGCTCCGCCTTGCGGCCGCGCTCGTTGTTGGTCACGGCGTCCGGGTCGGTCTCGTGGCTGGCCGACGGCCCGCCGCCGGCGGCCGCACCCAGGGCCGGCGCCCCGGCCGAGCCGCCGGACGGTGCCCGGCTGTCGCCCGCGGCCTTGCCGCCGCCGGCGGTCTTGCGGCCTACCAGGACGGCCGTGGCCAGCATCCCGAGCTGCATGGTCCGCCCGGCCATCCTCCGGGTCAGCCCCCGCCCCTTCCTGCCGTTGCTCGCCGCTCTGGTCATCGGCCCCTCCCATGGATGTGAACAGTTTGCGAAACTTGACACCCGCCCGGAGCCCGGGTTGCGCGGCCGAGGCCGCCACGCGCTACCCTGCCCTGAACCGGGTGGTCCCTTACCCATCGGCCTTGGGGGTGCACCACAAATGACAGCGCCAATCAGACGCATCGGGGTGCTCACCAGCGGCGGCGACGCGCCAGGCCTGAATGCCGTGATCCGCGCCGTCGTACGGTCGGCCGAGGTCGACCATGGCTGGTCGGTGCTCGGCATCGAGCACGGCTTCGAAGGACTGATCGGCAAACCGCGGACCAGGCCGCTGGACGCGGCCGCGGTGAGCGGCCTGCTGCCCAGGGGCGGCACCATCCTCGGCTCCACCAACAAGGGCCATTTCGCCGCCATGTGGGTCGACGGCGAGCTGGTCCGCGACCCGGCCCCCTACAAGGAGCTGGCCGCCAACGCCAAACGGCTCGGCATCGACGCCCTGGTGGTGATCGGCGGCGAGGGCAGCCAGGGCATCGCCAGCGAGCTGGCCCGCTACGGGGTCCGTGCGGTCGGGGTGCCCAAGACGATCGACAACGACCTGTTCGGCTGCGAACAGACCTTCGGCTTCGACACCGCCCTGACCGTGGCCACCGAGGCGCTGGACCGGCTGCACACCACCGCGGCCAGTCACGACCGGGTGATGGTGCTGGAGGTGATGGGCCGCGACGCCGGCTGGATCGCGCTGCACTCGGGCCTGGGAGGCGGCGCCGACGTGATCCTGATCCCCGAGATCCCGTTCAGCGTCGAGGCGGTGGCCTCCAAGGTGCTGACGCGCGAGTTCCACGGCTCCAACTTCTCGATCGTGGTCTGCGCCGAGGGCGCGGTCGAGCGCGGCGGCGCCCAGGTCTACCAGGAGACCGGCACGCTCGGCGGGATCGGCGCCTACGTGGCCACCCAGGTCGGCAAGGTGACCGGCAAGGACGCCCGGGTGGTGGTTCTCGGCCATCTGCAGCGCGGCGGCATGCCCACCCCGTACGATCGGATCCTGGCCACCCGCTTCGGCGCGGCCGCGGTCCGGGTGCTGGGCGCCGGTGGCTACGGCGAGGTGGTGGTCAGCCAAGGGGACGAGATCTCCAGCATCCCGATGGTCGACACCGCCGGCAAGGTCCGCACCGTCCCCGTCGACCACGAGCTCGTGCAGACCGCGCGCGCCCTCGGGATCGCCTTCGGCGACGAGGAGGACCCCGAGGCCACTCCGGAGCCGCTCGCCTGAGCTCGGCGGTGGCCCCGAGGAGGGGAAGGTCCCCCACCCTCACCCTGGAGCCGCTCGGCTGAGCTCGGCGGCGGGTCCGAGGAGGGGAGAGATCCCCACCCTCACCCCGGAGCCGCTCGCCTCAGCTCGGCGACGGCGGCCCCGAGGAAACGGTACGCCCACTCCTGGGCGAGCGGCCGGGTGTCGCAGAACAGCACCGGGACCGCCGGATACCGGACTGCGAGCGCCCCGAGCAGGTCGGCGACGAACCCGGGCTGGACGTGGTCGAGCTTGAACACCCCCGCGTAGCGCTCCTCGACCACCACCGCGGCCCGCGGCAGCTCCGCCAGCTCGGCCAGCAGGTAGCCGAGGCTCCCGTCGACCAGCGAGCTGGACAGGTCGGCCAGCGTCTTGCGTTCCACGACCGCGATCAGCTCACCCGTGCCGGGATCCTCGACGGCGTAGTCGCCGGCGGTCAGCGCCCGCCGCTCCAGCGCCACCGCCGGGTGTCGGCTGAAGCGCCACGGGTACCGCTCCCGGGTGTCGACCAGGACGGTCAGCTCGCCAAGGCCGGCGGCGCGGCGACCAGGGATGCGGACGCCCGGACGGGCCGCCCTGGCCGTACGCGGCGACTGCCAGAAGATGACCTCGCGCCCCCGCGCCCGGGTGAACACCAGCTGGGAGCGGTGCTCGCGGGGCCGGTCGAGCACCAGGTCGATGGCGGCGCCACGGCGACGGCAGGAGCGGACCGGGACCTGTTCGACGATCTCGACGCCGCCGGGCGGGTCGGGCCATTCACCCTCGGCGAGGTGACAGTAGACGGCACCGGTGCGAGGCCAGGTCTCCCGGGCCTTGAGCACCAGGTCGCCGTCGGGCAGCGGCAGGCGCACCAGGAACCCCAGCCGTGAGTGCGGGTCGGGGTTGCGGGCCACCACGAACATGGCGGCGGGGCCGCTCATACGGCGATCATGCCACGCGTTCAGGCCCCTCTCAGCCTGGCTCTGGTCGCTTCCACGTCCATGCCGTGCAGGCGCAGCAGGTTCTCGCCGAGGATCTTCCGCTTGGCCTGCTCGGTGAGCTGTGGGTAGCCGTAGCCCTCGACCAGGTCCTGGGGCAGCTGGAAGTTCCAGAAGGCGTCGAGCGCCCACTGGGGCTGCCAGATCGGGGCCTCGCTGCCGTAGATGATCTTGTCCTCGCCGCACCAGAACAGCAGCTTGCCGAGTACGTCGGCGAACTGGCGGGGGGCGCGGACGATGAAGTTGATGGTGGCCGCGATCGACGCGTACAGGTTCGGGTGGCGGATCAGCTGCCAGCAGACCTCGTCGATGAACGGCAGCCCGACATGGAAGATGACGAAGTTGATGTCGGGGAAGTTGGCCGCGGCCCCGTCCATGTCCCAGGTCTGGGTGGCCTCGATCGGCTGCGGGCCGAGGGGGACGCCCTTGTGCACGCCGATCAGGTTGACGCCGAGCTCCTGGGCCTTCTCGAACACCGGGAAGGCGACCTGGGGGTCGTCCATCCGCCAGGGGAACGGCCGGCCGTAGTCGTAGCGGACGTTGTAGAACTTGAACGCCTTGGCCCCGAACTCGCCGACCTGCCGCTCCATCAGGTCAAGGGCCCGGCGGCCCTCCAGCGGGTTGACCGACCCCCAGAAGACCGTCCGGTCGGGGTTGCGCCTGGCCAGCTCGGCGCACTCCTCCCAGGGCGAGAGGCCGTCCTTGAACAGGTCGGTCAGGGGCAGCGGCATGGCCACCAGCATGTCGGTGTCGCTGTGCCGGTAGACCATCTCGTCGATGTCGTCGACGGTCCACTGGCGCAGGAACTCCTCGGCCGGCAGGACCGTCTGGCCCTCGGGGGTCAGGGCGGCGTGGAAGGCGTACAGGTGGTTGTTGAACATCTCCCCCGCCGACCCGAGGGCGTTCTTCTTCTCGAAGTTGAAGACGTGGGCCACGCCGTCGAACACGATCGCGTCGTCACCGATCACGGCCAACCTCCTTGGGGTGCGGCAGGAAGCGGAGCTTGCGCCTTGCCTCGTCGGACAGCCGGTCGGTGGTCCACGGCTCGTCCCAGACGATCTCGACCCGCGAGCCGGCCATCCCGGGGAGGTCGGCGACACGCTCGGAGATCTCGCCGACCAGGTTGGCCGCGAACGGGCACCAGCCGGTGGTCAGCAACAGCTCGATAGTTGCCTGGTCGCCGTCCAGGGCGACCGAGCGGACCAGCCCCATGTCCACCACGGACAGGCCCTTCTCCTGGCAGCAGGGGTCGTACACGGAACGCAGCGCCTCCATCACGGCGGCGGCGCGGACGTCAGCCATCTCCACCTCGCGGGCGTGGGGCGTCCCTGCGCCTCCACCTTGCGGGTGCGTCGCCCCGGCCGTCAAGCCGACGTCGCCTGCGCGTCTGACTCGCTGGCCCGTCGCTGACCGACGCTACGCTTGCTGCTCCGGGTGACAACAGGGAGGAATTGTGACGATCGAACGCGAGTGGACCCGCCGGCTGGCCTGGGAGGGCTGCCTGAACGCCCGCGACCTTGGCGGCTACGGCACGCAGGATGGCCTCCAGACACGCTGGGGCGCGGTGGTGCGCTCCGACAGCCTGGCCGCGCTGACTCGGGCCGGCCGGGCCGCTCTTGCCGACTACGGCGTCCGCGCCATCATCGACCTGCGCCTGCCCGGCG
>DATHIG010000083.1:0-2620 GCA_035490035.1 Actinomycetes bacterium | reverse complement strand
TGGGGCGGCGGTCAGCTGGCCGTCGGGGCCGCGGACCAGTCGCCAGCCGCCCTCATGAACCGCCCGGTGATGAGCCCGGCACAGCAAGGCCAGGTTGGCCAGGTCGGTCGGGCCGCCGTGCAGCCAGTGGCGCAGGTGGTGGGCTTCGCACCAGGCCTGCGATCGGTCGCAGCCGGGAAACGCACAACCGCCGTCGCGGACCGAAAGGGCGGCGCGTTGGGCGGCGCTCACCACCCTGGTGGTGCGGCCGACCTCGAGCGGCTGGGTGGGGCCGCCACCAAGCACCGGGGGGAGCAGCGCCACCGCCGCCCGCAGCCTGGCCGCCAACCCGCCGGTCTCGCCGGTCTCGCCGTCATCGCCGATGCGGCCGCCGTGGCTGTCGTTGTCGGAGTGGCGGGTGACCAGCACGCGGGTGACCGCAGCGTCACACGCCAATCGCCTGGCCGTCTCGGCGGGCAGTGGCTCGGCCCAGCCGGCCTCGCCGCCGAGGCTGGCGTGATGGTCGAGGACGCTGTCCAGGTCGACGGTGACGGTGAGCTGCGGGCGGACCCCGCCGGTCTGTGGCAGCCGGCCGCCTTCCAGGCTGCGGCGGGCCAGCTCGGCCAGCGCGTCCGCCCGTCGCTGGGATGCGCTGCGGTGGTCGTCGGCACTGGCGGGCCGGGCCAGCGGCTCCAGGGCCGCCAGCAGCGTCTGGCCGGCTTCGGCCTCAACCTGTCCGTCGACGGCCAGCATCCCCTCAATGGTGGGCGACAGCCAGATGCCTCGCTGGGCATGCTGCCGTTGCGCCTGTTGGTCGGCGGCATCGGGGTCGGCGACCCAGCGCAGGTGGGTGATCACCCGGCGCAGCCGGGGTGGATCAAGCCGTCGGGCGGCCTCCAACAGGACCGGTTCGGCCTCCGCTGCGGTATGGGCCGGCAGGTCGTGGGTGCCGCCTGCCAGCACGGCGGCATGCGCCGCCGAGATCTCCCCTTCGGCCAGCGCCTGCCCAGTCCGGGCCAGCGGACCGCGGAACAGCGCTCGGGCGGTTCGGACGCAGCCGGTGGCGGTGGTGGCGCCCAGCCGCAGGCGGCTGCGGAGCCAGCCGGCGGTGGAGGCCGCCCGCAGCCCGTGCTCGGCGCCAGCGGCGCCGCGGGCATCCAAGGCGGCCACTCCTTGTAGCCAGTGGCCGTGGAGTCGTTCCAGCAGGGTGTGCAGCTGCAGGACCTGTTCGGCCAGGGCGGCGTCGGGGAGGTCGTTGAGGTCCCGGCCGGCCAATTCGCCCACCGCGGCGTTCAGCCGGTCCAGCCCCTTGGGCTGTCCAGACGAATGCATGTTCGAGTCCATGAGGCCAACCTACCCAGACCCGCGTCCCAATCCAAGCACCCAACCCAATCTGGGGACAGGTTTCCTGCAGACGGCACCTCGGTCATGACGGGTGGTCAGGTCCTAGGGCGCACCGCCCGCCGAACCGACCAGGACGGCGGCGTCGATCAGCTCGACCAGCCGGTCGGCCGGCGGGTGCCCGGGAGTGCGGACGTGGACCCAGCGGACGGTGCGGCCGTGGCCGTCGAGGATGCCGTGGGGGTCGTCGAGGAGCACGCCCCGCTCGAAGGCGAGCATCGCGCAGCCACTCGGCGGCCGCGACCACCTCGGCGGTGGGGGTGCACCGCTCGCGACCCGGGGCTGGCCCGCGGGGTGGGGGCGCTGGGGCGTCGCCGCCGCCGTCGCCGCCAGCGCCGTGGCCGGCCTGGTGTTGTGCTGGCTGCGGCTGCGGTCAGCCCTTGACCGCACCCATGGTGAAGCCGCTGATGAAGCGGTCGAGGAACAGGTTGAACACCAGGGCGATCGGGACCGCGACCAGGATCGTCGCGGCCTGCAGGGACTGCCAGAAGAAGACGTCGCCGCGGATCAGCTCGGTCGGCACGCCGGTGCTGACGACCTTCTGGCTGGTGGGCGAGATGAAGGCCAGGGCGTAGATGAACTCGCTGGCGGTCAGCGTGAACGCGAACACCACCACGGCGACGATGCCGGGGAAGGCCAGCGGCAGCACCACCCGCACGAAGGCGGCCAGGCGGCTGTAGCCGTCGACCATGGCCTGCTCCTCGACGTCCTTGGGGATCGCCTTGAGGAACCCGATGAGCAGCCAGACCGAGACGGGGATGGTGATGGTCGGGTAGACCAGCACCAGCGACCAGGTGGAGTCCTGCAGGCCGAAGGTGACCACCAGGCGCGACAGGGACAGGAACAGCAGGCTCGGCGGCACCAGGTAGACGAAGAAGATGGCGATGGCCATCGGTCCCGACCATGGGCGGTCCAGCCTGGCCAGGGAGTAGGCGGCGGGCAGGCCGAGCAGCAGCGTGATGGCCACCACCAGCAGGCCGACCCACAGCGTGTTCCACACGAAGGTGACAAAGGCGGTGTCGCGCAGCAGGTACAGGACGTGGTCGGGGGTGGCGGCCAGGTTGAAGAAGAACGGGCTGTTCTCGGGGTTGTAGAGGTCGCGGTTCTGCTTGAACGCGGTGACCAGGCTCCACAAGAACGGGCCGGCGCAGATGAAGGCGGCCAGCACCGCCGCCACGTAGAGGCCGACCCGGGCCATGACATGGCGGCGCCGGTAGTGCCGCCGCAGCCGCTCGGCCGC
>DATHIG010000082.1:0-2457 GCA_035490035.1 Actinomycetes bacterium | reverse complement strand
GACGTCGAGCCGAGGCCGCGCGGCAGGCTCGCCATCGAGTATCGCCAGCCACCACAGGCGCCGCTGGTGCGCGTCGTCAAAGCTCGGTGGCGGTTTGCCCGGACCGACCTGCACACCACCCACTTCTGCGCGAGCGCAACGTCGAGGCGGGCAGCATGACCAAGCTGCGCAAGGCGATGCGGGGGCTCAAATGACCGACCTACCAACCTGGGTCTACGACGTCGTCATGGCGCTGGAGAAGTGGAGCGACGAGCACCCGAGGCTGCACGCAGAGTTCTACGACACCGACGCCGGCAAGCACGTGATGAAGCGCACCGACGCGTGCGGCTGCGAGGGGCTGACGCTCGTCCCGGCGGAGGTGCGGGTGCATGCGCGTGTGCTCGCCGGCTACCTCGCCACGACCAACCTCGATAAGGAACCCGGGCCCGACTCAGCCGGAACCACCTACACGGGGCTTCGACCAGTCGCGCATTGGCGCCCGCCCGGTCTGCCGTGCTCATGCGTCGAGGGAGTGGAACCCGACGACGGCTGTTACGTGCACGGACTCAACGGCACCGAAGCCTGGCGCCGGAAGGTGCTGCGATGACCACCGTCAGCCCAACCCAGTTCATGGCCGCCGCCCCGGGCGCGATGAGCGGCAACTCGCCGTGGGCCGCGCGCTATGCCAGTCAACTGCGACAGGTGGTGACCGAGCACGCCCGCGGCTCGGCGCGCAACCTTCAAATCCACCTTGGACCGAGCGAGATCGGCTCGCCGTGTGACCGGCAGGTGGTCGGCAAGCTCGCGGGCATGCCCACCACCAACCACGTCGTGGACCCGTGGGCGTCGGTCATCGGCACCGCGGTGCACAGCTGGCTCGCCGACGCGTTCGACACAGACAACCGGCGCCACGGCGTGCGATGGGTGACTGAGCAAATGGTTATCCCGCACCCCGACCACGCCGGTACCGCGGACCTGTACGACGCCGTGGAAGAGGCCGTGGTCGATCACAAGATTCTCGGCGAGTCCAGCATGGCCAAGATCAGACCCCCGGGCGACCCCCCACTGCGCTACATCATCCAGCTCCTGCTCTACGGCAAGGGCTATCAGCTCCTCGGGCTGCCGGTGCGCCGAGTGGCGCTCGCGGCATATCCACGCACCTCCCACACCCTTGACGGCTTGTACGTCTGGGAGCGGGAGGCGCAACCAGGCGACGACGAACTGATTGACGAGGTGTTCAAGCTCACTGCCATTCGCAAGCAGATCGCCAGAGAAGTGATGAACGGGCGCCCACTGAACACTGTTCCGGCCAAGCCCAGCAACGACGAGTGCTACTTCTGCCCGTTCTACCGCCCACAGTCCGCCCACGATGACGGCCCGGGATGCCCGGGACACTAGAAAGGCAAATCGACATGCAACCGCAGTATCCGCAGTATCCACAACAGCCAATGCCTCAGTACCCACCGCAGTACGCGCCTCAGCCCCAGTACCCACCGCAGGCGTACGCTCCGGCGGCCGCGGCCGCACGTCCGGTAGCGGTGCGGGGCTCGCTTAACGATTTCTTCGATCAGACGTCGGCTGGCAGCAAGGCGTGGGTGTTCAAGGAGAAGCCAGACGGCACAACGTATTCCGGCATCGTGGCCCGGGTCGTCAACAACAGTGACATCCGCCAGCAAACCAACCCCAACACAGGAGAGCTGCGTTTCTTCAGAGACGGTCGGCCGATGTTTGTCATGGTCGTCCCGATGCTCGTCCAGCCGTCCCCCGAGTTCCCCGAAGGGGAGGCGTCGTGGTGGGTGAAGGGTCAGGCACGCGACGAGCTTGCGCGAGCGATGGCTGAGGCGGGAGCGCCTGAAGGTCCGCCGGAGGCCGGCGCCGGGATCACCGTGACGAAGGCCGGCGAACGACCAATTCCGGGCTTTAACCCGAAGTTCATCTATCAGGTCCGCTACGCCCGGCCGAATGGCGCGGCGGTGGCCAACAGCGTGCCGTGGGCGACCGAGCCGACGGCGCAGCCGGCACCTCCACCGCAGCAGCCGGTATACGCGGCACCGCAGCCGGCCCCCGTGCCGCAGCCGGCACCCGTGCAGGTGGCGGCTGCACCCGTGCAGGCGCCATCGAACCTGACCGCGGAGCAGCAGGAACTTCTGGCCCGGCTCACCGGTACCGGCTGAGCCCGCGATACGCGGACCGGGGTCGTCATCCAGGCGGCACACCTCTGACGACCCCGGTCCGTCCACATTAGAAATCGACAGGCGCCGTCCGGATGGGGGAGGATCCATTGCTAGCCAATAATCCGTACACCGCCGAGGCCCGGTTATGCGACGACGCCGGCATGGTTTCGGACGAACGCGTCGCACCAGGCGAGCCCGGCACCGCATTTGACCCGGAGCTGACATACCGCCGGCTGCTGAACAACCTTCGGCGACATACCGGCCTGCCGCCCTACGACGGACCAGCGCTCAGGTGCACCGGGTC
>DATHIG010000081.1:0-4253 GCA_035490035.1 Actinomycetes bacterium | reverse complement strand
GTCGGCCGGCCCGCCTACATCGACCTCGGCCGGGACGCCGACCTCGGCGCCGACCGCGGGGTCGAGGCCCTGGAGCGGCGCTGCCACCAGGTGCTGGACGCGGCCTTCGCGGCCGGCGTGCGCTACCTGGACGCGGCCAGGTCCTACGGCCGGGCCGAGGCGTTCCTGGCCTCCTGGCTGCGGGCCCGCGGGCTGCGCCCGGAGCAGGTGACGGTCGGCTCCAAGTGGGGCTACACCTACGTCGGCGACTGGCGGATGGACGCCGAGGTCCACGAGGTCAAGGACCATTCCGTGGCCGCCCTGCGGCGCCAGCTGGGCGAGAGCCGGGCCCAGCTGAGCGACCACCTGGACCTGTACCAGGTCCACTCGGCCACCCTGGACAGCGGCGTGCTCGAGGATCGGGCGGTGCTCACCGAGCTGGCCCGGCTGCGGGACCAGGGGGTGGTGGTCGGCCTGTCCACCAGCGGGGCCGGCCAGGCGGCCACGATCCGCCGGGCGCTGGAGGTGACGGCGGCCGGGGTGGCCCCGTTCGCCTGCGTGCAGGCGACCTGGAACCTGCTGGAGCCGTCCGCCGGGCCGGCCCTTGCGGAGGCGAAGGCGGCCGGCTGGGGCGTGATCGTCAAGGAGGCCTTGGCCAACGGGCGGCTCAGCCCGCACGGTCAGGGTGCGGCGGCGGCCACGCTCGGGCGGGTGGCCGCCGGGCACGGCGTCGGCGTGGACGCGGTGGCGCTGGCCGCCGTCCTGGCCCAGCCCTGGGTCGACGTTGTCCTGTCGGGGGCGGTCAGCCCCGGCCAGCTTCAGGCCAACCTGGCCGCCCTCCGGGTCGAGCTGCAGCCCGCCGAGCTGCGGGAGCTGGCGACCATGGCCGAGCCGCCAGGGCGCTACTGGCAGGAGCGCGCCGCCCTCTCCTGGTCCTGAGCGGTCAGCTCAGCTTCCCCGGCGTCGTCGACCTCGGCTCGGGTCCGGCGACGCGTCCAGATGGGCGGCCATGGCCCGGTCGATGAGGGCCTGGGCCGCGCCCAGGTAGCGCTCGGGGTCGAGCGCCCGGTCGACCCCGGCCGCGCCCAGGTGCCTGGCCACCGCCGGCGCCTCCAGCAGCGTGTCGCGCAGCGGGAGGCCACCGGACGCGGCCCGCCGGGCGGCCGCGTCCACCAGCTCGCGGGCCCTGGCCGGGCCGAGGGTCCCGGCCAGGGCGGCCACCACCGACGCGGCCATCGGCAGCCCTCGGGACGCATCGAGGTTGGCCCGCATCCGTGCCGGGTCGACCTCGAGGCCGTCCAGCAGCTCCCGCGACCAGGCGGCGGCCGAGCCGACCAGCCGTAGGAGCTCGCGCTGCGGCTCCCACTCGGCGTGCCAGCCGCCGGCGGCCCGCTCGTGCTCCTGCGCCATGGCGCCGAGGACGGTCGCGACCAGGCCAGGGACCCTGGCCGCGCAGGCGGCCACGGCCACGGCGGCGACCGGGTTGCGTTTGTGCGGCATGGCCGACGACCCGCCGACCCCCGGCCCCCCGCCCTCGCGGACCTCGGCGACCTCGGTCTGGGCGAGCAGGACGACGTCGCGGGCCACCTTGGCCAGCACCCCGGCGCAGGCGCCGAGCGAGGCGGCCAGCGCCGCCGGCCGGGACCGGACCGCATGCCAGGCGACGGTCGGCTCGGCCAGGTCAAGGGCGGCGGCCAGGTGGCCCTGCACCTCCAGGCCGCGGTCGCCGAAGCCGGCCAGGGTCCCGGCGGCCCCGCCGAGCTGCACCGCCAGCTCCCGCCGGTCGACCTCCTCGAGCCGCCGGCGGGTCTCGTCGAGGCCGACCAGCCAGCCCGCCGCCTTCAGGCCGAAGGTGACCGGCACCGCCTGCTGGAGCAGGCTCCGCCCGGCCAGCAGGGTGCCGCGGTGGCGGCCGGCCAGGCCGGCGCAGGCGTCGGCCGCGGCGGCCAGGTCGTCCAGCAGCGGCCGGAGCGCCCGCCTGGCCACCAGCATGGCCGCCGTGTCGAGCACGTCCTGGCTGGTCGCGCCCTGATGGACGTGGTCGCGAGGCCCGGGCGGGACCCGGGCGGCCAGCAGCCGGACCAGCGGCACCACCGGGTTGCCGGCCTTGGCGGCCAGGCGGCCGAGCTCGGCCACGTCGAACAGCTCGGCCCGGCAGCCGGCGGCGATCGCCTCGGCGGCCTGCGCCGGGACCAGCCCGGCCATGGCCGAGGCCCTGGCCAGGGCGGCCTCGACGTCCAGCATGGCCTGGAGGAACGCCTGATCGCCGACCTCGACGGCGGCCTGGCCGCGGGCGAACACCCCTCCGAACAGCGACCCGTCAGACGGCGAAGAAGACGGTTGCATGCTCCCCCTGAAGGTGGATGTCGAGCTGGTAGCCGTCGGCGGCAGGGCCGGCCAGCAGGGTCGCCCGAGCCGGCTCGGGCAAACAAGCCAGCACCGGGTCGGCGGCGTTGGCCGCCTGCTCGTCGGCGAAGTAGACGCGGGTCACCAGCTGCCGCAGCAGTCCGCTGGCGAAGATCGACAGGTCGAGGTGGGGAGCCTGGAGCCCGCCGCCGGGGTCGGGCACGGCTCCGGGCTTGACCGTCAGCACCCAGAAGCGCCCGTCGGTGTCGGCCGGGCAGCGCCCGAACCCCCGGAAGCCCCCGGCGGCGGCGCCCCGCGGGTCGGCAGGGTGGGCGAACCGGCCGTTGGGGTCGGCCTGCCAGGTCTCGACCAGGGCGTCGGCCACCGGCTCGCCGGCCCCGTCCAGCACCCGGCCCGACAGCCGCACCGCCGCCGGGGTGCCGTCCGGGACCACGTAGGGGCCGTCCGGCCAGGGCAGCGCGACGGCGAAGAACGGCCCGACGGTCTGCGAGGGGGTCGCCGGCAGGCTCACCGTTCCTCGTCCTCCTCGCCCTCGACCGGGGTGGCCTCGCGGCCCCGGAGCACCACGTCGAACCGGTAGCCGAGCGCCCATTCGGGCTCGGTGGCGTCCAGGTCGAACCGGGCGACCAGCCGCTGCCGGGCGGCCGGGTCGGGAATCGAGTTGAAGATCGGGTCCTGGCCGAGCAGCGGGTCACCCTGGAAGTACATCTGGGTGACGAGGCGCTGGGCGAACGCCCGCCCGAACACGGAGAAGTGGATGTGGGCCGGCCGCCAGGCGTTGTGGTGGTTGCGCCACGGGTAGGCGCCCGGCCTGATGGTGACGAACCGGTAGCGACCGTCGGCGTCGGTCAGGCAGCGGCCGGCCCCGGTGAAGTTCGGGTCGAGGGGTGCCAGGTGGCGGTCGACCTCGTGCCGGTAGCGGCCGGCGGCGTTGGTCTGCCAGACCTCCAGCAGCGCCCCCGGGACCGGTCGCCCGTCGCCGTCGACCAGCCGCCCACCGACCACGATCCGCTCGCCGAGCGGTTCGCCGGCGTGCTGGCGGGTCAGGTCGTGGTCCAGCTTGCGGACCCGGCCGTCGCCCAGCAGCGGGCCGGTGACCTCGGTGAGGGTGTGGTGGAGCAGGACCAGCGGCCGCTCCGGTGCCCGCAGGCGGGTGGCGAGGTAGGGCGGGTGCAGGTACGGCGGCTGGCCGGCGGGGTCGTCGCGGCGGTAGCCGGTCACCGGCCGGCCATTCGAGGGCTCAGGCATGGCATCCTCCTCGGGGCATGGTAACCAACCACCGGGGAGTGAAGGAGCGGGCATGCGCACCCAGGTGGGGATCGTCGGGGCGGGGCCGGCCGGGCTGCTGTTGTCGCACCTGCTGCACCTCGAGGGCATCGACTCGGTGGTGCTGGAGCTGCGCAGCCGCGACCACGTTGAGCAGCGGGTCAGGGCCGGGGTGCTGGAGCAGGGAACGGTCGAGCTGCTGGAGACTGCCGGGGTGGCGGGGCGGCTGCGCCGGGAGGGCATGGTCCACCACGGCATCGAGCTGCGCTTCGGCGGCCGCCGCCACCGCGTCCCCCTCACCGACCTCACCGGCCGGTCGATCACCATCTACGGCCAGCAGGAGGTGGTCAAGGACCTGGTCCGGGCCCGCCTGGAGGCCGGGGGACAGGTGCTGTTCGAGGTTGACGGTGTCCGCCTCCAGGGGGTCGACACCGACCGGCCGGCCATCCGGTTCCGGGCCGGCGGCCAGGACCAGGAGCTTCACTGCGACGTGGTCGCCGGCTGCGACGGCTTCCACGGCGTCTGCCGTGACGCCGTCCCGGAGGCCGCCCGCCGCGTCTTCGAGCGGGCCTACCCGTTCGCCTGGCTGGGCGTGCTGGCCGCGGTGGCGCCCTCCAGCGAGGAGATCGTGTACGCCGCAT
>DATHIG010000080.1:0-10344 GCA_035490035.1 Actinomycetes bacterium | reverse complement strand
CCGAAAGCCGTGGTCGAGCCGTTCTCCAGGTCGGCGGACACCGGCAGGTCGGTCGCCTGGACGGTCCACGCCGCATCGCCCGCACACCAGGAGCCCCGGGCCGCCGCCCGGGGCTCCTGGTGCGCGGGCGATGCGGCGTGGATCGTCCAGGCGACCGGCCTGCCGGTGTCCGCCGACCTGGAGAGCGGCTTCGACCACGGCCTTCGGAACCTGGGCGGCAAGCTTCCCAGGGGGTGACGGCCGGACCCGGACACCAGCCAGGACAGGTCTTGCCATGTCTCCTGGTTTGGTGTGATATCGGACACAACGCCCTCGGTGTGTTCGTGTAGGAGGTGTCGCATGGACAGCGTCACGACTCCACCGCCGGGCCAGCAGGCGACCTACCCGCTCGGCAGTCGGGAACCGCTGCGGGTGGCCGACCTGCCCACCCCGGAGGAGGCCTTCGGGGTCCCCCACCTGGGGCGCAAGGAGGTCGTCAAGCTCGTCCTCGGGCCGAGCCTGATCGCGCTCGGAATCTCGATCGGCAGTGGCGAGTGGCTCCTTGGGCCGCTCAACGTCGGCACCCTGGGGTTTGTCGGGGTCGGCTGGATCATCACCATCTCGGCCCTGCTCCAGGTGTTCTACAACATCGAGTTCGCCCGCTATGTGATCGCCACCGGCGAGGTGCCGATCGTCGGCTTCGGACGGGTCCCGCCGGGGGCACGGCTGTGGGTGCCGTTCTCGCTGGTGGCGCTCTTCTTCGCGTTCATCTGGGGCGGCTGGGCCAAGGCAGCCGCCCAGGGCCTGTTCGCGCTGCTCAACGGCCGCATCCCCGGCGACGGCGACACGACAACGGTCACCGTGTTCGCCGTCCTGTTGCTGCTGGTCGTGCTCGGCATCACCGTGGTCTCGCGCAAGATCACCCGCGGCCTGGAGCTGACCAACCTCACCGCGATCGGCATCCAGCTCCTCTTCCTGCTCGTCCTTGACCTGTTCGTGGTCCCCTTCAGCGTCTGGTGGGACGGCCTCCGCGGGCTCATCACCCCTGCCCTGCCCCCCGAGGGCAGCGACGCCACCCTGCTCGGCGGGCTGGCCGGGTTCACCGCCCTGGCCTCCGGGCTGAACTGGTATGTGATGAACCACTACCGGGACAAGGGCTACGGCATGGGCTACCGGGTCGGCTACCTCTCCGGGCTGCGCGGCGAGCAGCGGGAGGTGGCGGCGGTCGGGGTGACCTTCCCCGACGACGAGAAGAACGCGGCCCTGTGGAAGCGGTGGATGGGCTACCTCAAGCTCGACATGTGGCTGATCTTCTTCGGCGGGGCGATGATCGGCATGTACCTGCCGATCATCCTCATGCGCCAGATGGTGCTGCTGACCGGCGAGAAGCCGACCCAGGCCAACGTGCCCACCTTCGTGGCCAACGCCCTCGACCAGCAGTACGGGCGCTGGCTGTTCTACATCGCCCTGTTCATCGGGTTCCTGATCCTGTTCGACACCCAGCTGGGCATCTTCGAGGCGCTGGTCCGCAACATGACCGATGCGGTCAACACCAGCCCGCGGCTGCAGCAGGCGATCGCCGGCGACCCGCGCCGCTTCTACTACCCGTTCATGCTGGTGCTGACCGCCGTGATCGGCCTGTTCCTGCAGTTCTTCCAGCCGGCCAAGCTGGTGCTGATCTCGGCCAACATGTCGAACTTCGGGGCCCTCATCTTTCCGTTCATGCTGATGTACCTGAACTCCAAGCTGCCGAAGGTGGCCAGGCCCAGGCCCTGGGTGTACGTCGTGCTGGTGCTGAACTTCCTGTTCTTCGGGTTCTTCTTCCTCAACTTCGTCTTCGACCAGCTCACCGGGGACGCCCTTGTCAAGTTCTGAAGCCTGGGAGCGCCACCGCCAGGACGCCCACCCCGGCTTTCCACTCCGATGGGGCCTGCCCTGGGCTTGCTAGAAGCCTGAGGCCTCGTACCTGGATCGCGTCTTCGCGGGGTCCGGGTCGTCCTCCTGCGTGATCACGTACGTCTCGAGGCTCTTGCCGTTGATGGTCAGGCTCTGGAACGTCTCACCCTCATTGCGGGACGCCAGCGTGTAGATGATGGCGCCGTTCTTCCTCACGCGGGTGAGGCTCGCCTCAAGGTCCGGGATGTCCATGGTGTCGTGCAGACGCCACCTGGGCTCGGTTCCGTTGATCAGTAGATACGCGGGCACCTGAAGGCCCCCTTCGTCTTGGTCGGCCTCACAGTGGGCCATGCCGGGGCGGCACACAAGCTGAGCGACGGGACCCGGCGTGATCCCCGAGGCGTTCAGGCGGGCGACGAGCTGGTCGTCGCCAACGCGTCGGCGAGCTGGTCGACCTGGTCCAGATCAGCGACGGTGGGGTCGAAGATGAGCTCGTCAATCCCCAGCTCCTCGAACGCCGCGGCCCGTTCGCGAACCGCCGCCGGGGTGCGGGGCGCGCCCATGGCGATCCCCTCGGCCCAGTCGCCGAGGAATCCGTAGTAGCTGCGCAGATTGTGGAGCGACTCCGCGGTGTGCTCCTCCCCCAGCGAGAAGTAGGAGAGGACGACGATCCGCGGCTGCCCGTCCCCACCGGCCGGTTCCCACGCCGCCCGGAACCCCTGGATCATGCCGGCGGCCATCTCCGGCGGGGCACCCCCGACGGTGAAGCCGGCGCCCCACCGGACCGCCCGCCCAAGCGCCAGCTCCGGCTGCCCGCCGATGAGCAGCGGGATGCGGCCCCGCGTGGTCGGTGGGCCGACCGGGAACGGGCTCCCGGCAACCGGCTCGCCCGCCCAGGCCTGGTGCAGCAGCTCCAGGTCGGCGTCGAACCGCTGGCCGCGATCGGCGAACGACCGGCCGACGATCTGGAAGTCGTCGGGCCGGGCGCCCACCCCAAGGCCGAGGGTGAGACGGCCCTGCGACACCTGGTCGATGCTGGCCGTCACCTTGGCCAGCAGCACCGGGTTGTAGGCGGGTTCGAGCAGGATGTTGGTGAGCAGGCCGATCCGTTCGGTCACGGCGGCCGCCGCGGTCAGGGCCGTGAGCGAGTCGTAGCTGGGATAGGCGATCCGGTCGATGGTCGCCAGGCTGGAGAACCCTCGGTCCTCGGCCCGCCTGGCCCAGGCGACCAGCAGCTGCCCGGTGACGTCGAGCACGGGGTTCGGGAGGCCGATACCGATCCGCATGTCCTGCTCCTCTCATCGCCGCGATCGCTGACGAACCGGCAGCCGGGATGGCCGGGGTCGCCTCGAGCAGAGACCACGGGACGGCCGGGCTACTCGAGCGCTTCACGGAGCTCGGCCTCTACAGATCTATGCCGCCCGGGATCCGATGGAATGGCCGGCCTTGCACGGTGACGGGCGGCGGTGGAGAGTGTCCCTCCGAGGCCTCGGAGGGATCATGACGACAGAGAACGACGACGGCAACTACACGGGCCTGCATGCGTTCGTGTTCATCAACAGGGTTGACGCCGGCCGCAACATCGCGGATGTGATCGACGACATCGGGGGACCCGGCGGCGCCGAGCTCCCCAACGGACGCGTCCTGTTCGCGTCGGTGTTCGTCGGGTCCTACATCGGGTTTGCGCACGTCCGCACCGGCGACGGCGACCTGGCGGCGTTGCAGCGGCTCATCTACCACGACCTGGGGGCCAAGGGCGTCCACTGTGAGCACGCCGTCGAGGGCCCCGTCTACACACCCATGGGCGTGAACGCGTTGCCCAAGGGCCCGAAGCGCAGGAGCCCGCCGTTCTGCGCCCTGGTGCGGGTCCGAA
This sequence comes from Actinomycetes bacterium, assembly GCA_035490035.1. Lineage (GTDB taxonomy): Bacteria > Actinomycetota > CALGFH01 > CALGFH01 > CALGFH01 > CALGFH01. Next base: position 6,596 of record DATHIG010000080.1, on the reverse strand, counting down.
CCGACGACGACCCGGCCGCGGTCATGCACGAGATCGCCGGCCGGTTCGAGGACAGCGACCCGTTCCAGGGCGCATCGGTCATCTTCGGTACGGCCGACCTTCTGATCGAGCTCGCGGGCGACACGCTTGCAGCGGTGAGCACTCCGGTCCTGAACGTCATCCGGGGTGCGCCGGGAGTCGTCTGGACCGAGACGTCGTTCGCCTACTCCGAGCCGTGGCGACCTCGGCCGTAGACTCCCGCGCCCACGCCGCCCGTGACGGCCGATAGCCCCACGAGCGCCGGGTCGAGCGGCGAGCGAAAGCTGGTCGCGCTGGTCTTCGCGGACCTGTCTGGCTTCACCGCGCTCGCGTCCTCGCTCGACCCGGAGGAGGTGTACGCCTTCGTCCAGCCGGGCCTGGCCGCCATGGAGCGGATCGTGGAGGAGCACGGCGGGAGCGTGCCCCATGTGATGGGAGACGGGTTCATGGCCGTCTTCGGCGTTCCCACCGCGCACGAGGACGACGCCGAACGTGCCGTCCGGGCGGCGGTGGCGGTCAGAGACCACGCCCGGGCGCTGAACCGCGACCGGCCCGGCCTCCGCTTCCCCGACGTCCACGCGGGCGTCAACTCGGGCGAGGTCATGGTCACTCCCTCCCGGGAGCCGGGCGGGTTCTCCGTCCTCGGAGACACCGTCAACGTGGCCGCCCGCCTCGCCGACCTCGCCCGGGCCGGGGTGGTGCTGGTGGCCGAGCAGACCAAACGGCGGACCGAGCACGCGATACGGTTCGGGCCCGGCCGCCCGTACCGGGCGAAGGGCAAGCCGAAGCCGGTCATCGCCTTCGAAGCCATCGAGGTCCGCTCGGCCCTCCCCGCCGGGCGGGCAACCCCCATGATCTCCGGTGGCTTCGTGAATCGGGTGGTCGAGATCGAGACGCTCGAGCGGGCGCTCGGGGACGCGGTCCGCGAGCGTCGCTCCAACGTCCTGGTGGTGACCGCCGAGCCGGGGGCGGGAAAGACCCGGCTGGCGACGGAGTTCACCCGGCGGCGGCCCGACGCCATCTTCCTGACCGGCCGCTGCACCCCCTACGGGCAACGGCTCCCCCTGTTCCCGATCGCCGGCGCGGTGCAGGACCTGATCGGTCTTCCGGCCGGCGCGCCCAGGACCGTCGCCGACCGGGAGGTGCGACGGCTGGCCGACCGGGTCGCCGGGCCGCGCCGGCCACGCGACCTGATGCGTGGACTCAGGCTGCTGCTGGGCACCGCCGAACCGCACCCGGTGCGGGATCCCGGCGGCGCGGCCGGGGAGGCGATGCTGGCGGCGCGGGCCGTGGTCGAGGGCCTGGCCCGTGAAGGACCGGTCATCGCGGTCGTCGACGACCTTCACTGGGCCGACGCGCAACTGCTCCAGCTGCTCCGGACGACCAGTGCCAACCCGTGGTCGGGGCCGGTGCTCTTCCTCGGCCTCTCCCGTCCGGAGGGGCTGGAGCCCAGAGACCCGCTGCCGACCCTCGAGCTGGGGGCGCTCCCCGAGCAACGACTGCGGGAGCTTGGGGAGCTGGCACTCGGTCCAGGAGCGCCGGCCCAGGTGCTCGACCGGATGGCCCAGCGGGCCTCCGGGAACCCGTTGTTCCTGGAGGAGAGCCTGAGCATGCTGGTGGAGTCGGGCGCCCTCGTCCAGCGAGCCGGCGGCTGGATCGTGGCCGACCCTCAGCTCCTGGACCAGGTGCCCGCCACCATCCGGACCCTCATCGCCGCCCGCCTCGACGGCCTGCCAGCTGACGAGAAGCGGGTGCTGCGGGAGGCCGCGGTGTGCGGCGAGGTCGCCTGGGACCGGCTCCTCGAAGGCATCTCGGGAGCCGTCGATGTGCGGTCGGTCCTCCGGCGCCTGGTGCAACGAGACCTGCTCCGTCGACGACCCGGTTCACGTGTGCCAGGAGCGGAGGAGTACGGGTTCAAGCATGTGCTCATCCGGGAGGTGGCCTACGAGTCGATGACCAGGCGGGATCGGTCCGCCCTGCATCTGCGGGTGGCAACCTGGCTTCGGGAGATGTCGGGCCTGCCTGAGGATCCGCTTGCGGATCTTGCCCACCACTACGAGCAGGCATGGCGGCTCAGCCAATCCAGCGCCGCGGGAACCGCCGACCAGCACCTGGCCCGGCTCGCCGCCGAGCACCTCGGCCGATGGGCCGACAGGACGTTCACCTATCAGGCCCGGTTGGCCGAGTCGCTGTACGCCAGAGCCATCGTTGCCGCGGGACCGTCCACCGGTGAGGATCCTCGGCTGGTCATCGGGTTGTCGCTGGGACGAGCCGAGAGCCTCATCGAGCTCGGTCGACATCAGGAGGCGGTCGCGCCGGCCAACACGGCACGGGAGCTGGCGACGGGCACAGGTGACGAGCACCTGGAGGCGCGGGCCCTGCTCGCCCTCGGGCGCATCGAGTCCGATGTCGGCGACCTCGAGGTCGCGCGTCGCCTGCTCACCCAGGCCCTGTCGTCGTTCGAAGCGGTCGGGGATCTCGGCGGGCAGGCATGGGCCAAGCACCGGCTCTCCGAGGTCTGGGCCCCGGAGAACTACGCCCGCGAGCTCGAGCACCTCCGTGAGGCCTACCAGCTGTTCGACCGGGCCGGCGACCGCTGGGGAAGGGCGGTCGCCGCCCAGGATCTCGCCTACCTGCTGACCACGGTCGGGGGCGAGGAGTTCCATCACTGGCATGGGCAGGCGCGCCGCCTGGTCGAAGGCGAGGGGGACCTCAGATCACGGGCGGCCCTGCTCCGAACGTGGGGCTTCTTCAGCTACTACCGCGGGGAGCACCGCGAAGCGATCCGGGCGATGCGCGAAGCCAGGCCGATCGCCGTCGAGGCCGGCGACCGGTACGCGGAGGCGGACACCTTCCTCATCGAGGCGATGGCCGCATCCCTGGTCGGGACCCCCACCGACGCCGGACGGCTTGCCGCCGAGGTGGTCCGGCTGGGCAGGGAGATCAGCTCCCTGCGCATCACCGGGCTGGGCCTGGCCGCCGGCGCCCGTGCGTGTCTCAGGGAGGGGAACCCGTCACGCGCCGCCCGGCAGCTGTCCGCGGCACGCCAGACGCTGCAACGTGGCGGCGTCCGCAACGAGATGCTGGAGGTCGACTTCGTCGACGCCGGGATGCACCTGGACCGCGGCAACTGGCGGCGCGTGCCGGATCCGGCCGAGCGAGGGGCTGCCGGGGCCAGCGCCAGCGGGTGGGTGCTGTACGGGTCGATGCGGCCGCTGCTGATCGGACGGGCCCTGCTCGGGGCGGGCCGCCTCGACGAGGCGATCACCGAGCTGGAGCACGCACGGACGTCGGCGGAGGACGCCGGCGCGGTTGGGGTGGTCGCCGTTTCCGCGGCGGCGTTGGAGCAGGCGAGGATCCTGACCGGGCGGCCCCCGGCGGGCCTGCCGCCGCCGGCGCCGCCGAACGAGGTCGAGGTGGAGGCAATCCAGACCGAGAGCAACGGGCTGGCCGCCCTGACGCAGGGACGCACCGAGGAAGCGACGGCGGCGTTCTCGCTCGCCGTCGAGCGCTGGCAGCGGCTGGGGTTCACGGTCTGGCTCGGACGGGCCCTCTCACTCCATGCGACCGCGGCCCGTCAAGCCGGCGACCATCCCGCCGCCGAGCAGCTCCTCGCCCGGGCCGGCGACGTCCTCGACCGGATCAGGACCCCGGCCCGCTCCCGACCCGGGGTGCTCGCCCCGCTCGACCGACCGACCCGCGGGCGCTGAACCATGCCGGATGTGACAGGTGACTTCATGGGGTTCCTCGGGATCAGCGCCCTGGTCATCGTCACGCCGGGACAGGACACCGCGCTGACGATCCGAAATACGCTGCTCGGTCACCGAAGGTGCGGGGTCGTCACCGCGCTCGGGGTCGTGACGGGACAGGCGGCCTGGGCGCTCGCCACGGGGGTTGGGATCGCGGCCCTCCTGGTCGCCTCCGAGCCGGCCTTTGTCGCCCTCAAGCTGGCGGGTGCCGCGTACCTGGTGGTGCTTGGAGCTCGGGCGCTGTCGGGCGCGCTTGGCGCTGGTCGGCCGGGACGAGCGGCGATCGGCGAGGGCTCCGCGCGCCGTCTCACTCCGTTGGCCGCCTACCGCCAGGGGGTGATCAGCAACCTCGGGAACCCCAAGATGGCCGTGTTCTTCATGAGCCTGCTGCCGCAGTTCACCTCCAGCGGGGACACCTCGGCCTTCGTGCTCGTCCTTGGCCTCGTCTTCTGCCTGCTGACCCTCAGCTGGCTCACGGGCTACGCCGTCGTGGTCGCCAAGGCAGGCGACGTCCTGCGCCAGCCACGGATCCGCCGCGTCCTGGACGGCCTGACGGGCGCCGTGCTCCTCGGGCTGGGGCTGCGGCTGGCGAGCGAGCAGCGCTAGCCCGGCGGGCGTAGCGCCTTGGTGGCGCGGCCGAGCGCGTTGCTGATCCCCCACCTGGCTCCGAGGTCGGCAACTGCGCTGTCGTCTGGTGGGGTGTGCGGCAGCGCAGCGTCAAGAGTGGGGAGGGCCAGGGCCCGGGCCGTGCGGACGACCTCGGGCGCCCGAATGAGGTAGTCCCTGGCCGCATTGAGCTTGCCCGCGACCTGGGCCAGACGCGGATCACCCCTGGCGGTGGCGTCCAGGAGCGCTTCCAGCGTGCCGAATCTCCTGAGCAGGCTGGCGGCGGTCTTCTCCCCGATCCCGGGCACCCCGGGCAGACCGTCACTAGGGTCTCCCCGGAGGGTGGCGAAGTCGGCGTACTGGGCGGGGGCGATGCCGTACCGTGCCATGAGCGCGGCGCCATCCATGATCTCCAGCTTGGCCACGCCACGCCCGGTGTACAGCACGCGGACGGTGCGGGCGTCGTCGATCAGCTGGAACAGGTCACGGTCGCCCGTGACCACATCGACGGGCATCGTGGCCTGCTCCGCGAGCGTGGCGATCACATCGTCGGCCTCGTGCTCGGGGGCTCCGACGGCGGCGATGCCGAGGACGGCGAGCGCGTCAAAGATGATCGGCACCTGTTCGGCGAGCCCAGGCGGCTCAGCCTCGCCAGCTGGCGCGCCACCCGAGGGCGCCGCGTCCGGCTCGGCGAGCCGGTGCGTCTTGTAGGAGGGGATCAGCGCGACACGCCAGGCTGGGCGCCAGTCCTGGTCGACACAGGCCACCATGTGGGTCGGACGAAACCGCGTGATCAGCGTCGACACCATGTCGAGGAATCCGCGTACCGCGTTGGTCGGCGTGCCATCGGGCGCGGGCATGGCGCTCTTCACGCCGTAGAAGGCGCGGAAGTACAGGCTGGCGGAGTCAAGAAGCATCAAGGTCACGCCTGGTCTCCCCGTTTGGGTGCTGCCGGGAACGTTAGACTGCCTTGCCAGCAGCCGCACCATGGAGAGACGGGAACAGCCGCATGGCCCAGGCGTCGTCCGCGCATGTCCCAGCCACCGCCAACTTCATCAACCCACCGGCGATGCACCCTCCCACCGGCTACACCCACGTGGTCGAGGTGACAGCGGGGCGGCCGGTCTACATCGCCGGCCAGGTCGCCCTCGACCCCGCGGGCGAGCTGGTTGGCCAGGGCGATGTCCGCGCCCAGGCGCGGCAGGTGTTCGAAAACCTCCAGACCGCGCTGCAGGCGGTCGGGGCCAGCTTCCAGCAGGTGGTCAAGCTCACCCTCTACCTGGTGGACGCCACCCAGCTGCCGGTGGTACGCGAGGTCCGCGACCAGTACGTCAACACCCGGCAGCCGCCGGCCAGCACCGCCGTCGAGGTCAGGCGGCTGGTCCGCGACGACCTCCTCATCGAGGTCGAGGCGGTCGCGATGATCGCATCATCCCGCCCATGAGCGCGGCGGGGTAGGCAGTCGGCGGCCACGCCAAGGGGGGCAGGAACGGGGTGAGATCATGTTCACCGGGACGCCGGAGAAGCTACTCGCTGCCGAGAGCTCGCTCACAGCCGAGTATCTGCGGCGTCACCAGTCAGCCTGAGCGACAAACCAGAGGGGAGCACCATGTTCGAGCACACCAGGGCATTCAGCGGCTTCTCCGTCGACGACATCCCGAAGGCCAAGCGGTTCTACGGCGAGACGCTCGGCCTTCGGGTGTCCGAGGAGCACGGGATGCTCCAGCTGCATATCGCCGGCGACCGGGACACGCTGATCTACCCCAAGGAGGACCACACGCCAGCGACGTACACCATCCTGAACTTCCCGGTCGACGACATCGACACGACCGTCGACCAGCTGGCCGCGCGCGGCGTGCGCTTCGAGCGCTACGACGGCGCCGACCAGGACGAGAAGGGCATCTTCCGCGGCGAAGGCCCGCCGATCGCCTGGTTCAAGGACCCGGCCGGCAACGTCCTGTCCGTGCTCCAACAGGACTGACCCACCGGCCCCGGTCGACCCGACGAGCGCGGACGGCGGACGATGGTGTGGTTCAGGTGAACGGGCACCGAAGCTCCTTGCCCCGGTGGGAACCGCCGCCGGACTTGCCAGCATGTCCTTGACGGCTTCATCGCCGGGGTCCGGACCGCCTCCCCGAGCAGCAGCACGGCCGGCAACAGCGCGGCGTCGGCGAGCTCGTCACCCAGGACCTGGAGCAGCGGGTCTGACTCCACCAACGTCCG
>DATHIG010000079.1:0-2315 GCA_035490035.1 Actinomycetes bacterium | reverse complement strand
GCTGATCGGGCTCGGCACCGGGTCGATGGCCCTGGTGTTCGCGGCCATCGTGGCCAACCGCTGGTTCGTGCGGCGGCGCGGGCTGGTCATGGGCGTCCTGACCGCCGCCAGCGCGACCGGGCAGCTGATCTTCCTGCCGGTGCTGGCCTGGATGAGCGAGGGGTCCGGGTGGCGGTCGGCCTCGCTGGTGGTGGCCGCGGCCGCCCTGGCCGTCATCCCGCTGGTGCTGCTGCGCCTGCCCAACGGGCCGGCCGACCTGGGCGTCGCCCCCTACGGCGCCCCCGCCGGGACGCCGGTGGCGCCCGGCGACCCGATGGCCGCCCCGGGCGCCGGCCCCGGACCGGCCCGGCGGGCGGTGGCCACCCTGGCCGAGGCTGCTCGGACCCGGACCTTCTGGGCCCTGGCGGTCGGCTTCGCCATCTGCGGGGCGTCGACCAACGGGCTGATCGCGACCCACTTCATCCCCTCGGCCCACGACCACGGCATGCCCGAGACGACCGCCGCCGGCCTGCTGGCCGTCGTCGGCGTCTTCGACATCGTCGGCACCGTCGCCTCGGGCTGGCTCACCGACAAGGTCAACCCGCGGCTCCTGCTGGCCGCCTACTACAGCCTGCGCGGGGCCGGGCTGCTGATGCTGCCGGGCCTGCTGTCGGACTCCCTGCACCCGAACCTCATCGCCTTCGTGGTCGTCTACGGGCTGGACTGGGTGGCGACCGTGCCCCCGACGGCCGCGCTGTGCCGGGAGGCGTTCGGCGAGGCCGGCTCGGTCGTCTTCGGCTGGGTGTTCGCCGCCCACCAGATCGGCGCGGCCATCGTCTCCGTCGGCGCCGGGGTCATCCGCGACACGACCGGCCAGTACACGATGGCCTGGGTCGGGGCGGCCTGCCTGTGCCTGGTCGCCGCCTTCGTCTCGACCCGGGTGGGGCGGGCCGGCGAGCCGGTCAGCCCTTGACCGCGCCCATGGTGAAGCCGCTGATGAAGCGGTCCAGGAACAGGTTGAACACGAACGCGATCGGGACCGCGACCAGGATGGCCGCGGCCTGGAGCGACTGCCAGAAGAAGAAAGGTGATCGTGTAGAACTCCTGGGTCAGCTTCAACACTGTCTTGCTCACGTCCAGGGAACCAGACACGCTGACGTCCGCGTTGGCCTTCCAGCCAGACCCAGTTAGCTTGACGCCGAGCCGGGCGCTCATCTGCTGCTCGTCCCGCATGGTCGCGAGCTGGAGATCCACACGTCCTGTGGAGGCCTGGACTGCAAGGGCATCCATGAGCTGGCGCCTGGCCGTGGTAACAGTGCGCTGCGTTGGCCGATCCACCTGAACCGATGTTGGCGCGCCCTGGTTGCCGATGACCAGCTCGGTGGCCACGGTAAGGGTGCCAAGCGTCCGGTCCTCGATTTGCACCGGTGCCAGCAGGCCCGAGGCGAGTGAGTTACCTTGGAGGATTGCCCCTGGCCAGATGGCGTCTGCGACGGCGTCAGTTGGTCACATGTCGCGCCACATCAAGCTCGGGCAAAGTACCCTGGTCTCCATTGCTCGAGGAATTCCAGAACTCTTTAACAGACTCTTCGTGATACGTCTCTGGCCGCCTTGATAAACCGCGGCCGATGCGCCGCGGTGGCCGCGTGTCGAAGGTCGGCGGTTTCAATCCACCCGACGAGGGCCGACCGCAGACCGTCCGGCTGACTGGTGGACGCCCACCGCTTTCTCGGGGCTAGTTCGCGAGGAACTCGAGAGCCTTCTCGACGAACTGCTCGTGGAACTGGAAGATTCCGCCGTGGCCGGCGTCCGGGTAGATCACCAACTCGTTGTTCGGCAGACGTCGGGCCATGTCGAGGGTGTTCGGCGTCGGCAACATCCGGTCGTGATCGCCGTTCGCGAGGAGCACGGGCTGGCGGATGAGTGAGAGGTCGTGAGGCTCCTCCTTGCCCCAGCGGCGGCAGGCCTTGAGTTGCGCGAAGTACGAGCTGACGGTGGTCGGCGTGTCGCGGTCGATCGTGCGCTCCTGGAGCCGAGCCAGGAACGCCTTGCCCTCACGCTTGCCGTTCGCGGTCCGGGTGAAGAAGAGGAACTGCTTGGGGTCCTGGCGACTCAGCAGGCCGCGGAGGGTGTCGACTTGCGCGACCCACACGACCTCCTTCATGCCCTTGCCACCGGCCGGTCCGGTGCCGGTGAGGATTAGCTTGCGGACCAGCTCCGGCTCGTCTTGGGCGATCACCTGGGCGATCATGCCGCCCATGGAGAATCCGTGAAGATCGACCTGGTCGAAACCCAGCGCGCGGATGAACCTGACGGCGTCCTTGGCCATCGCCTGG
>DATHIG010000078.1:0-3347 GCA_035490035.1 Actinomycetes bacterium | reverse complement strand
TGAAGCAGATGACCGAGCAGGCCAGCATGGCCAGGGCGTAGAAGCGCTCGGAGGAGCGCTCGTAGCGGATCCGCAGCCGCCGCCAGCCGCCCAGCCAGGCTCCGGTCCGTTCGATCGTCCAGCGGTGGCGACCAAGCCGCTGGGAGGTCTCGATCATACGGCGGGCGATCCGTGGCCTGATGCCCCGCCGGCGCAGGTAGCGCCGGCAGCGGCGATGGTCATAGGCCTTGTCGGCATGGACCTTGGCGGGTCGGCGGCGTCGGCGGCCGGTGGGCATGCGGATCGGGGGGATGTCGTCCAGCACGGCCTCGAACATGGTGGCGTCGTTGGCGTTGGCGGCGCTGATGATCACGGCCAGTGGGAGCCCGCCGGCATCGCCGGCCAGGTGCAGCTTGGACCCGGCCTTGCCGCGATCGGTGGGATTGGCGCCGGTCAGGTCCCCCCTTTGACCGCCCGCAGGCTGAAAGAGTCGACGCTGACCCGCCCAAGGTCGACCCGGCCGGCCTCGCCCAGCTCGTCCAGCACCAGCGCCTGGAGCTGCTCGAACACCCCAGCGCGGGCCCCGTAGGGTGCACAAATGCGTTCATGCAGCTTGCCGGTACTCATGCACGAGTCCACCGAGCAGGTCGTTTCGACGGACCCGGGCCGGCTGATCCTTGCCGGTAAGGGTGGGTTTGACGGCTGGATCCGGCGGCTGCAGCCCGAGCGCCCGGTGCGCACGGTGGGCGTTGTAGTGCTGGACGTAGACCCGAAGGACCTGCTCGAGGTGGCCGCGCCCGACGATCAGCAGCCAGTCCAAGCACTCGGCGCGCACCGTCCGGATCCAGCGCTCCGCATGGGCGTTCGCGTTGGGGGCTTGCACCGGCGTCAGCAGCACCTCGGCGCCCTCGGCGCAGAACACGTCGTCGAAGCTGCGGGAGAACTTCGCGTCGTGGTCGCGCAGCAGGAAGCACAGCCGCCGTCCTCGTTCGCCGAGTGCCAGCAGCAGGTTGCGGGCCTGCTGGGTGACCCAGGCGCCGTTGGGGTGGGCGGTCACCCCAGCCAGGTGGACTCGCCGAGTGTCCAGCTCGATGAAGAACAGCACGTACAGCCGCCGCAGCGAGATCGTGTCGACGGTGAAGAAGTCGCACGCGACGATCCCGGCGGCCTGTTGACGCAGGAACGCCCGCCAAGTCGTGGTTGTGCGACGCGGGACGGGGTCGAGTCCATGACGGCGGAGGGTAGTTCGGATCGCGGATGCCGAGACCTGCACCCTGAGGCGCAGCAGTTCTCCTTGGATGCGCTGATAGCCCCAGCGCGGGTTCTCCCGCGCCAGGCGGACGATCAACTGCTGGACCTCCTCGTCGAGCGGCGGCCGCCCCGGTCCACGACGCGAGTAGGTCCATGCGCCGGCGACCAGCCGCCGGTGCCAGCGCAGCAGGGTCTCGGGCCTGACCAAGAAGCACGACCAGCGCGACCGAGGCAGGACACGGCTGACGGCGGCGAGCAGGGCCCGGTCGGCCGGTTCGAGCTTCGGTCGTGAAGTCTGGCGGCGGAGCACGGCGAGCTGATGGCGCAGGACAAGGATCTCAAGATCCTTAGCGGCATCGCCGCGGGCGAGCTGGGCGAGGAGCTGGATGGAGCGGCACAACGTCAGGTACGCGAGTCGTGGCAGCACCGGGGTGGCCTCCGCGGTGGGGGCAGCGGAGCGCCACGGTAGCAAGCCGAGGTCGATACGAACCGCCCAGCTCATGCGCCCTGTCTGAATATCTGCACCCTACGGGCAAGCCCGTATAAAGTCACGCCCTTCCGTCCGATCAGGTGCACGGCCATCACGGGTTGGCGGGAGCGGCCGAGAGCCGATACTGCTTGCTCAGTTTCTCGATCCTGCCGGAGCGGGCCGGCTGCGGCGTCGCTTCAGATTGAGAACGGTGAGCCGGTGGTGCCGCTGCCCTCGCCGTTCCGCTCGCGCCAGGCGCGGGCGGTCGGGGCAGGACCGGTCAGGTGGCGTCGAGGTCGCCATCCCAGGCTCGAGCCAGCGCCCGAGGCAGCCCCCAGACACCTAGCGCGGTCAGCCGGCGGTCGGCGTCCACCGCACCGACGGCTTCCCAGGTCGGAAGCACAACCTCGAAGGCCAGCTCGACCAGGTCGGCGTCGTCGGGGTCCACCGTCCCGTCCACCTCGGGGCAGTGGTTGATCGCCGCGACCAACGCCGCCGGGTCGACGCTCGCGCCGACCCCGCCGCGCACCAGGCCGATCACGGCGCCGACCCAGTCGGCCAGCTCCAGTGCCATGACCGCAGCCTCCAGCTCGGCGTCCAGGCCGCTCGGCTCCCGCATCGCGATCAGCGCGCCGGCCGCGGCCAGCCACAGCGCGGCGTCATCGGCCGGCAGCGGCGGGTCCAGCCCCGCGGCCCGCCGGATCGTCTCGACGGCAGGGTCACGTCGGTCGAGACCGGCCCGCAGGCGCTGGCAGGCCGCGGCCAGCTCCCCGGCCGGCGGCCGCGTCAGCATCGGGGCCGGCAACGCCTGCCGCAGGACCTCGACCGCCTCGGCCTCGGCCCGCTCCCACTGGGCCAAGAACTCCTCGTCGTCCTCGGTCTGCTCGTCCCAGTCCTCCTCGACCGGCGGGTACTGGGGTGGGGCCTGGCCGTGGCTGGATACCACCTGCGGGTACCGAACGTCGGGGCCGGGTGCCTTGCTGGTGCGGACCAGCCGGACGCCGAAGTGCCACTCATCGCCGTAGTCGAACAAGAACAGGAACTCCTTGCCGGCGGGGGCGTCACGGATGCGCAGCCGGTCAGCTGCCCGCGCCCGCCGGCCGCCGACGGGGTCCGGCGACGGCGAAAGGGCATACTCGGTCGCGCCGTCCCAGGGCTTGCCGCTGAGGAAGAACGCCCACAGGTGCGGGTCGTCGAAGCCGAAGGCGAGCGGGATCGCCGCGCCAAGATCGCCGAGCGTCTGGTCGCCGGTGAGCTCAAGCTCACGCCAGATCTGCCCGCCGTCCAGTGGGGCATACAAGCCGCCAAGGATACGCACGCGAAACGTGTAGGTAGACGGCGTGACCGACGATCGGGGGCTGGGCATGGACGGGGACTCCCAGACGAGTGGCCGGTTGGCCTTCACCCTATCGCGAAGCTGCACGGCTCGGCCGTCGAGGTCCGCCGCGGACCTGCCAAGCGGTGGGCTCTAGCATCTAGCGCCGGCGTCAGCCGCCACGCCTGGTCGCTGCTCCCGGGCCTCCCCATCCAGCCCAGGCGAGACTAGGGCCTGTCGGCCTCCCCAGCGGGCGGCTCGTGGCCGGTAACCCGTAGCGACCCGGCGCTTGGGACAAAGACCGACTCCGAGCCGGAGTCCCAGCGGACGGTG
>DATHIG010000077.1:0-2859 GCA_035490035.1 Actinomycetes bacterium | reverse complement strand
CGGGCGCTGGGCTGGGCCTGATCTGTCCTGCTGGGCACGCCATCATGCGCCTTCGGGAGGGGTGGCATCACGGCGAGCCGCCGTCTCGCCTTCCAGCTGGCTGGAATCCCAAGCTGCCCGCTACCGAATGGGAGGCTTCAGCGCTGACTCGGTGCGGGTGGGGTCGAAGCGAGCTCGGCGGCTTGTGGCTGGTCGTGGCAGGCCTCGGCGGCCGCGTCGGCCACGGCCGGGTCGCCATCCCCGTTGCCAGGGCGATGGCCGCGCTCAGCCATCACGGCCAAGAAGGCGTCCAGGCAGCGTGGGTCGAAATGGGTGCCGCGGCCGGCTTCCAGGTGCCCCACGGCTCGGTCGGGGGGCCAGGCAGCCCGGTAGGCGCGGTCGGAGGTGAGCGCGTCCCACACGTCGGCGACGGCCACGATCCGGGCAAACAGCGAGATCTCCTCCCCGGCAAGGCCATCGGGGTAGCCCTCGCCGTCGTAGCGCTCGTGGTGCTGGCGGATCACCACCAGCGCGTCGCGCAGCGACGGCGCCCGCCCGACGATATCGGACCCCACGATCGGGTGTTCTTGAATCCAGGCCCGCTCCTCGTCGGTGAGGGCGCCGGGCTTGTTCAGGACATGGTCGGGGATGCCGACCTTGCCCACATCGTGCAGGTAGGCGCCCTCGGCCAGGGTCCGCAGGTCTGCGGGCCGTAGCCCCAGCCGCAGGCCGATGTGGACCGACAGCTCGGCCACCCGGGCGGAGTGGCCGTGGGTGTAGGCGTCGCGCGCCTCGACCGCGCCGATCAGTGCACGAAGGGTCTCGGAGTAGCCGCGGCTGATGTGGGCCATTGGGTCGCTGGCGAACACCCCGCCCAGCACCTCCTGCAGGGTGCGGCTGCGCCGGTAGCCGGTCAGGACCGCGTAGATGGCCGCGGCGAAGCCCGCCAGCAGGAAGGCGTGATAGTCCCACCAGGCCAGATGCCACAGACGGCCAAGCTGCAGCGACAGCAGCGCCCCGGCGCTCAGTAGGCAGGCCACCACCAGCGCCAGCTGCATGCGGTCGAACCCAAGCCGCCAACGCCGCCAGTGCACCGCCCCAAGGGCGACCAGCACCAGCGCTGAGGCCAGCACCAGCGCCAGGCGGATATCGGCCTCCCCGGGCAGGCGACGGGCACCAACACCGGCCGTCGGCCACAGCGATATCGCGATCAGCGCGAGCGCCAGCGCCATGCCGCCCGCGGCCAGGGTGGCCCGCGGCCAGCGGCCAGCCCAGGCGGCCAGCGGCCGCTGGGGCCAGGCCGCCCCGCAAAGGCAGGCCGTGAACGCCGTGATCGCCAGGACCGGCAGGCGTCCGACCCACAGGTTCGGCGGCCGCCCTGCGATGCCTGGGGTCATCAGGCCATGGCCGAGCATGAGGAAGCCGACGCCAAGGCAGCCAAGAGCGAGCAGGACCAGGCTCCCGTCGCGGCTACGGCCGGCCGCCGCAGCGGCGGCCACGGCCACCGCCAGCGCGCAGGCCGAGATGGCGCTCACCATCACCAGATGGACCACCGCCGAGCGAAGGACGAGGTCCAAGGCCGGCACAGCGTGCAACAGCAACAGCGTGCTCGGCGGCGTCAACAGTGCGAGCAGCACCACGGCCAACCCCCGCCGGGCCGACGGCGCGGGCAGGTGGGCGCGAACGTCGTTCATATCGTGCAGATCGGCACCGGGCCGCAACGACTTGACAGGGCTTGCCATCGCCGCCCGGCTGTCGCGGAGGACTCCTGACCAGACCGGGCCGGGCCGGATGGTCCCGAGAACACGGGTCGGGCGTTCCGCCCGACCCGCAGCGTCACCCGCCGAGTCAGCGGCGCGCCCGCTCGCGGGCTGCCCGTCCTCGTCAGGTAGCCCGGTCTCGATGCGGTCGAGCCGCGTGGCTCCCCCGCTCCCATCGACCCGAGGGCACCCCTGACCCGCCTGCTGGGCCCACCGGTCGGGATGGTTCATGTCGGCGCCGGTCCTGTCGATGATCCAGACAAACGCCGGGGGGTGATCAGGACCCGGCCCGTTACAGGAGCTCGCGCATGGACGTGCGGTTGCTTGGCTGGGAGCCGTCGAGCGGTTGGTCGGCCCCGTTACCCGGCGAGTTGGACGGGCCGTCGACGCTGGTGTTGGCGTTCGGGTCACCACCCCAGGAGGTGGCGACGGCGCGGCTGGCTGAACTCGCGGCGGCGTTGCCGCAAGCCCAGCTGGCCGGCTGCTCGACCGCCGGGGAGATCCTGGACCGGCGGGTCGCAGAGGGCGGCATGAGCGTGGCCGTGGCCCGGTTCGCGCACACCACCCTCCGGCGCGCTGAGGCGGCCGTCGCGGCCCCGGCCGACTCGCGGCAGGCGGGCCGCGAACTGGCCAGGGCGCTGGTTGCGCCGGGACTGCGCGGGATGCTGCTGTTGTCCGACGGGCTGGGGGTCAACGGCACCGAGCTGCTCAACGGGGTCAAGGAGGTGCTGCCCGCCGAGGTGGTGGTCACCGGCGGGCTGGCCGGCGACGGCGACCGCTTCGCCGCCACCTGGGTGGTGGCCCAGGGGGGCACGACCGCCGGGGTGGTCTCGGCGGTCGGCCTGTACGGCAACCGGGTCCGGGTCGGGCATGGCTCGCGGGGCGGCTGGGACAGCTTTGGGGTGGAGCGGCAGGTGACCCGCTCGGACGGCAACGTGGTGTACGAGCTGGACGGCGAGCCCGCGCTGGCGCTGTACAAGCGGTATCTAGGCGACCGAGCGGCCGGGCTGCCGGCCACGGCGCTGCTGTTCCCCCTGGCCTTGTGCGCCGACGACGGTGGGGGTGGGCTGGTCCGCACCGTCCTGGCGGTCGACGAGGCCGAGCAGTCGATGACCTTCGC
>DATHIG010000076.1:0-3599 GCA_035490035.1 Actinomycetes bacterium | reverse complement strand
CGATCTGGATCTGGGCGACCCGCATCTGGAACATCGTCGGAGACCCCGCCCACGACGCCGCCTTCAAGACCGTCCACAGCCTGCTCGCCCTGGTCTCGGTCGCCTTCGGGGTGGCCCTTGGCGTCCTCGGCCTGCGCATGCTCCGCGAGCAGCGGTCGAGCCCCGGGTAGGACCGCGAGCGAGAGCCGGCCCGCTGAGAATTGACGCCGACGCGGCTGCGGCAGGTAGGCTGCGCCTGATCGACCTGGGGGGGTAGCTGTCGTGTTCATCCGGATTCTGCGCGGCCAGGCCTTCAACGGCGCCGCCACCCGTACCGAGCTTGCCCGCTGGCCGCAGGCGCTCAGCGCCGGCGCACCCGGCTGGCAGCGGCTGACCGCCGGCATCGGCAACGAAGGCGAGCTGGTGCTGGTGCTCCGCTACGACACCGAGATGGCGGCCAGGCGCGACCGGGAACGGCCCGAGCTGGGCGCCTGGCAAGGGTCGGTCGAACGCCACCTGGTCGGCCCCGGGCAGTGGTACGACTGCCCGGTGGTGCACACCATGAAGGACGGCGACACCGGCGACGCCGGCTTCCTCAGGGTGGTTCAGGGTCGCCTGGCCGACCCGGTCCGGCTGGCCGCCATGCGGGCCGAGGTCGAGCGCACCTTGCGCGAGCGCGCCCCCCACGTGCTCGGGGTGACGGTGGCCGAGCACGCCGACGGCACCGGCTTCACCGAGATCACCTACCTCACCTCCGAGCGCGAGACCAGGGCCGCCGAGCGCCAGATGCCGGTCGAGATGGCCGTCCAGCTCGGTACCGTCCGCAGCTACATGGAGGGTCTTGAAGAGGTCGAGCTGCGCGACCCGCTGGTCGCCAGCCGCGCGCCCATCCCGGTGCCTTAGGACAGCCTGGCGCTACGGGGCGCGCTCCTGGTCGTCGAGGGCGGCGAGGGCGGCGGCCTGGGCGCGGGCCATCACATCCTTGAGGGGGCGGCCGGTCTCGCCGGCCAGGCGGGCGCAGTCGGCGTACTCGGGGGCGAGGTTGACCACCCGGCCGTCGTCGAGGCCCAGCTTCACCCGGACCTTGCCGCCGGGGACCCCGACCGCGATCACGCGCCGCTCCAGCATCCACTTGCGGACCGGCAGCCCGCGCACGCCGATGGTCGAGGTCTCCCGCCACAGCAGCTCGCGCACGGCCGCGTCGGTGCCGGGGGCGCAGAGCACCGAGAGGGTGACGCCCGGCCGGCCCCTCTTCATGTGGATCGGGGTGAACCAGACGTCGGCCGCCCCGGCCTCGAACAGCCGATCCAGCACCCAGGGGGCAAGCTCTGGGTTCATGTCGTCGAGGTTGGCCTCGAGCACCAGGCCGCTGTCACCGGCCGTCCCGGCCTCGGTCCGTTCGCCGAGCACCACCCGCAGCAGGTTGGGCAGCTCGTCGTGCTGCCGGCTCCCGGCACCGTAGCCGACCGCCGCGACCCGCATCGGGGGCAGCTCGGTAAAGCGGTCGGCGGTGGCGGCGAGGATGGCCGCCCCGGTCGGGGTGGTCAGCTCGGCCGCCACCCCGCCCGAGTAGATCGGCACCCCCCGCAGCAGCTCCAGGACGGCCGGTGCCGGCACCGGCAGCACCCCGTGCTCGCTGCGGGCCAGGCCGGTCCCGGTGGCCACCGCCGACGCCCACACCTCGGTGATGCCGAGCTCGTGCAGCAGCAGGGCGCTGCCGACGATGTCGACGACCGCGTCGACGGCCCCGACCTCGTGGAAGTGGATCTGGTCGACCGGCTTGCGGTGGATCTGGGCCTCGGCCTCGGCCAGCCGCCCGAAGACGGCGAGGGACCGCTCGCGGACCGGCGCCGGCAGGTCGGCCTCGCCGAGCGCACCCCGCAGGTAGGCCCAGGTGCGGATGACCGGGGAGCGCCTCGCCCTGACCCGGACGTGGGTGGCGCCGATCCCGCCCCGCTCGACCCCGGTCACCTCCAGCTCGAACGGGTCGACCGGCACCCCGGCCAGCCCGGCCCGCAGCGCCTCGGCCGACCCTCCGGCGTCCAGCAACGCCCCGAGGACCATGTCCCCGGCCACCCCGGCGAAGCAGTCGAAATAGGCGAAGCTCACCCGGACCCCCGATCCACCTGAGGGCCAGGCCCAGGCCCCCCGGCGCGAAGGATGCGGGCGGCGAGGGCGCCGGCGCCGAAGCCGTTGTCGATGTTGACGACGCCCACCCCGGCCGCGCACGAGTTGAGCATCCCGAGCAGGGCGGCCAGCCCGTCGAAGGCGGCCCCGTAGCCGACGCTGGTCGGCACCGCCAGCACCGGCGCCGCCACCATCCCCGCGACCAGCGACGGCAGCGCACCCTCCATGCCGGCCACCACCACCAGCACGTCGGCCGCCTGCAGGCGTTCGGCGTCGGCGAACAGCCGATGGGCGCCGGCGACGCCCACGTCGGTCAGGGTGTCGACCCGGCAGCCGAACGCCTCGGCCGTGACCCAGGCCTCCTCGGCAACCGGCAGGTCGCTGGTCCCGGCGCAGACCACCCCGACCAGCCCGAGCGGCGACCCGTCCGGTTCCACCGCCCGGGCGACCAGCATCCCGGAGCGGGGATGCCAGCGCGCGCCCGGGGCGACCTCGCGCACCGCCTCGGCGTGGTCGTCCGTCGCCTTGGTGACCAGCACCGGGGAGGCGTCCTGGGCGAGCAGGGAGGCCACGATCGCGGCCGTCTCGGCCGGCGTCTTCCCGCGTCCGTAGACGACCTCGGGACCGCCGCGCAGGGCACGGTGGTGGTCGACGCGGGCGAAGCCGAGGTCCTCGAACGGCAGCCAAGCCAGGCGGGCCATGGCGTCCTCGGTGGACAGCTCGCCCCTGGCCACGGCGCCGAGAAGCTGTCGAAGCCGACCTTCATCCAAAGTTCCCGCATTGTACAATCGCCGCCGCTGCCTTCCCCGCTGGCCTTGCAGGAGGTTACCCGCGTGTCCCCGCTGCCGGCAGAGAGGCTGACGCTCCTCGTCTACGTCGCCCTCGGGGCCAGCCTTGCCCTTGGCGCGGCCGTGGTCGTCCTGACCGCCCGCCTGCGAGCGCTCCGCCGCACCTACGCCACCCTGCTGGCCGGCGGCGACGACGGCGAAGACCTCCTGGCCGCGGTGGCCAGGCAGGTCGAGGCGGTCGACCGCCTGCGCGGCAAGCTCAACCTGATCGGCCGTGAGACGGCCCAGCTCCGCCAGCGTGTCTCCAACCTGGTCGGCACCGTCGGCCTGACCCGCTACGACGCCTTCCCCGACGCCGGCGGCCACCTCTCCTACTCGGCGGCGTTCCTGGACGAGGCCGGAGACGGGGTGGTGCTGTCGACCATCAACGGCCGCTCGGACACCCGTTCCTACGCCAAGCCGGTCAGGGGCGGACACTCCGACCACAACCTCTCCGACGAGGAGCGCACCGCCATCGCCATGGCCATGGGCGCGACCAACCCGAATATGACTTCCAGGGTCCGGTAGCCTGGGGCCATGCTGGATCTGAAGCTGGTCCGTGAGGACCCGGAGCGGGTCAAGACGGCCCTGGCCAAGCGCGGCCCCGGCACCGCCGAGCTGGTCGACCAGCTGCTGGAGGCCGACGCCGCCCGCCGGCTCCTCGCC
>DATHIG010000075.1:0-6703 GCA_035490035.1 Actinomycetes bacterium | reverse complement strand
CGGGACCGCGGCCGGCGCCTTGACGACTGGCTCGACCTGGTCGGCGACCTGCAGCGGCAGGCTCCCGGGCCGGTGTCCGCCGACGGCCCGATCCCGGTTTCGGACGCCTGGCTGGCCCCGGCGCCGACCCGCCAGGAGGGCCTGGAGCTGTGGGTGGCCGGGGTGTCGAGGCACACCCTGCGCCGGGCGGCCAAGACCGGGGTCTGGCATCCGGTCGCCCTGCCGCCGCGGGAGCTGCGTTCCATGGCGGCCGCGTTCCGGGCCGAGGTCCCGGAGGGTCGGGTGATGCTGCGGCTCGGGGTGTCCCTGCAGGAGCGGATCGAGGAGGCGGCCACCGACGAGCGGGGGCGGCATGCGGTGGCCGGGCCCGGCCGGTGGGTCGCCGAGCAGCTCAACGACTACGTCGAGGCCGGCGCGGACGGGTTCGTGGTCAACCTCGACCACCAGGCTCCCGGGCTGGAGGACCGCATCGGCCGCTTCGCCGCCGAGGTCAGGCCGATGCTGGTCGCCCCGGCCGGCCGCTGACCGCCCGGTCCAGCTCAGACCAGCAGCGACAGGCAGGTCGCGCCGCCGTCGGCCTTGTGGAACTCGCCCAGGTCGACCTCGCGGACCTCGAAGCCGAGGGCACGCACGGCCGCCGCCGTCTGCGGGCGACCGGTGGGCCGGTGGCACCGGAGGCGGCTTGCCGTCGGCGCTCCGGGTCGGGAGACTCGTCCCGGCAACAACGCCCAGGTCCAGCGGAGGGGTCATGTCGCACGCCGAGCTGCTCGCCCGCCACCGCAAGGTGCTGCCGTCCTGGCTTGCCCTCTACTACGACCAGCCGATCGAGCTGGTCGACGGCAAGGGATGCCGGGTGGTCGACGGCGAGGGCAACACCTACCTCGACTTCTTCGCCGGGATCCTGACCACCATGATCGGCTACAACCCGCCGGAGGTGGTCGAGGCCATCCGCGACCAGGCGGGCCGGATGCTGCACACCTCCACCCTGTACCTGATCCGCCAGCAGGTCGAGCTGGCCGAGCGGATCGCGGAGCTGTCGGGGATCCCCGACGCCAAGGTGTTCTTCACCAACTCGGGCAGCGAGGCCAACGAGGCGGCGCTGCTGCTGGCCACCACGGCCACCCGCAGCAACCAGGTGCTGGCCCTGCGCAACAGCTACCACGGCCGCTCCTACGCCGCCATGGGGGTCACCGGCAACCGCGGCTGGTCGGCGTCCAGCTTCACGCCGGTGAACGTCAGCTACGTCCACGGCGGCTACCGCTACCGCAGCCCGTTCCGGCACCTGCCCGACGACGCCTACATCCAGGCCTGCGTGGACGACCTGCGCGACGTGATCGACACCACCACCGCCGGCCAGGTCGCCTGCATGATCGCCGAGCCGATCCAGGGTGTCGGCGGCTTCGCCGTCCCGCCCGACGGCCTGTTCGGGGCCATGAAGGAGGTCCTGGACTCCCACGGCATCCTGTTCGTGGCCGACGAGGTGCAGACCGGCTGGGGCCGGACCGGCGAGCACTTCTGGGGCTACCAGGCGCACGGGATCGTCCCCGACGCCATCACCTTCGCCAAGGGGCTGGGCAACGGGCTGCCGATCGGCGGGGTGGTGGCCCGGGCCGAGCTGATGGACGGGGTGACGGCCAACTCGATCTCGACCTTCGGCGGCAACCCGCTGGTCGCCAGGGGCGCCCTGGCCGTCCTGGACTACCTGGCCGCCCACGACCTCCAGGCCAACGCGCGCACGGTCGGGGCCCGCCTGGCCGCCGGCCTGCGCGGCCTGGCCGAGGGCCACCCGGCGGTCGGCGAGGTCCGCGGCAAGGGCCTGATGCTCGGGGTCGAGCTGGTCGTGCCTGGCTCCACCACCCCGGCGCCGGCCGCGGCCGCCGCGGTCCAGGAAGCGGCGAGGCGGGGCGGGCTGCTGGTCGGCAAGGGCGGCCTGTACGGCAACGTGCTCCGCCTCGCCCCGCCGCTGATCCTGACCCGGGCCGAGGCCGAGGAGGGTCTGGAGATCCTGAGCCGGGCGTTCGCCACGGTGGGGTAGCGGGCACGCCGAACTGGCCATGGGTCTGGTGGAGGTGGGCGCGCGCTGGTACGGTGGTTCTCCTGCGCTGGCACCATAAGAAGGCGGCCAAACCGCCGCATCAACCGTAGCGCGACTGGGGGTCCTTGTCAAGGATGCAGAACCTCGCCGCTGAGCTCGAGCAGGAACAGGCCTACCTCACCGTGCTGTACCGGCGGCTGGACACGCTGCGCGAACGCGCCAAGGCGGAGCTGGAGCGGGCGCTGGGCCTCGACGGCGGCGGCAACGTCCAGGCCCGGGTCGACCGCGACGCCTTCGTGGCCCGGCACAGCGGCCGGCTGGCCCAGCTGGCCGCGGCCGAGGACGGGCTCTGCTTCGGGCGGCTGGACCGCGCCGACGGCACCCACCTGTACATCGGGCGGCTCGGCCTGCTGGACGAGGACCGCGAGCCGCTGCTGGTCGACTGGCGCGCGCCCGCGGCCCAGCCGTTCTACCGGGCCACCTGGGCCGCACCCGGCGGTGTGGTGCGCCGGCGGCACCTGCGGACCCGCGACCGCACCGTCCTCGGCATCGAGGACGACGTGCTCGATCTCGAGTCGCTGAGCGACGCCGAGCGGGACGGCCTCAGCGGCGAGGCGGCGCTGCTGGCCGCCCTGACCACCAGCCGGACCGGCCGCATGACCGACATCGTGGCCACCATCCAGGCCGAGCAGGACCGGATCATCCGCTCCGACCTGCCCGGTGTCCTGGTCGTCCAGGGCGGGCCCGGCACCGGCAAGACCGCCGTCGCCCTGCACCGGGCCGCCTACCTCCTGTACACCCACCGCCAGCGGCTGGCCAGACGGGGTGTGCTGGTGGTCGGCCCCAACCCGACCTTCCTGCGCTACATCGAGCAGGTGCTGCCGTCGCTTGGCGAGACCGACGTGCTGCTGTCCACCGTCGAGGGGCTGTACCCGGGGGTGACCGCGACCGGCCGGGAGCCGGTCGAGACGGCCGCGGTCAAGGGCGACCCGCGCATGACCGGGGTGCTGGCCGCGGCGGCCGCCGACCGCCAGCAGCTCCCCGACGACGACGTCACGGTCGAGCATGGCGGCCAGCGGCTGCGACTGGACCGGGCGACCTGCGAGCGGGCCAGGCAGCTGGCCAGGGCGACCGGCTCGCCCCACAACCGGGCCAGGTCGGTGTTCCGGCGCGAGCTGGTGGCCGCGCTCGCCGACCAGGTGGTGGCGGGGCTCACCCGCGAGCTGCCCGAGGTCGAGCTGCCCGACGACGACCTGCTGGCCGACGACTTCCCGGTCGAGCGGCTGCTGGACGACGAGCTGGACGAGATCCGGGCCGAGCTCAAGACCGCCCCGGCGGTCCGGGCCGCGATCGACCGGCTGTGGCCCAGGCTCACCCCCCAGCAGCTCGTCGGTGGCCTGCTCACCTCCCCCGAACGGCTGGAGGCGGCCGGCGGCGGGCTCGAGCCGGCCGAGCGGGCCCGGCTGCTCCGCCCGGCCCCGGCAGGAGGCGACGACACCGGCTGGTGGACGCCGGCCGACGTGCCGCTGCTGGACGAGGCGGCCGTGCTGCTCGGGGACGACGACGCCAAGGCCAGACGGGCCGAGGCCCGCCAGGCCGAGCGGGAGCGGACCGAGCTGGCCTACGCCCGCGAGGTGCTGGCCGGCGCCACCATCGGCGACGCGGCCCGCTACGCCCCCGACACCAGCATGCTCGACCCGTCGGTGGTGGCCGGTCGCTGGCGGGTCCGGGGACCCCACGTCGGCCTGGCCGACCGGGCCCGCCAGGACCGGACCTGGGTGTTCGGGCACGTCATCGTGGACGAGGCCCAGGAGCTGTCGGCGATGGCCTGGCGCATGCTGATGCGGCGCAGCCCCAGCCGCTCGATGACGGTGGTCGGCGACGTCGCCCAGACCGGCGCGCCGTGGGGCCCCGGCTCCTGGGCCCTGGCCCTCGACCCGCACGCCCAAGGGCGCTGGCGGGTGGAGCAGCTGACAGTGAACTACCGCACCCCGGCCGAGATCATGGCCGTCGCCGCCGACGTGCTGGCCAGCGTGGCCGGCGGCCTGCAGCCGCCGCGCTCGGTCCGCGAGGCCGGCACAGCCCCCTGGAGCCTGCGGCTGGGCCCCGACCGGCTCCACGCCGAGCTGCCGGGCGTGCTCGCCACCGAGGCGGCCGCGGTCGGCGACGGCAAGCTGGCCGTCCTTGTCCCCGCCGGCCGGGCCGAGGAGCTGGCCGCGGTGGTCACCACCGCCCTGCCCGCGGCCACCGCCCGCCAGGGCCCGTCGGTGCTGGACGCCCGGGTCGCCATCCTGACCGTCCCCGAGGCCAAAGGGCTGGAGTTCGACGCCGTGGTGGTGGTCGACCCGGCCGCCATCCTGGCCGGCACCCCGCGCGGCGCCAACGACCTCTACGTCGCCCTCACCCGCACCACCGCCCGCCTCGGCGTGATCCATCCCGGCGACCTCCCGCCGGTGCTGGCCCGCCTGGAGCCGGTCACCGCCGCCCGCTGACGCCGATCCCCGGCGTCCTAGTCCACCAGCGCCTGGTACACCAGCTGGCGCAGCTCGGAACGGAGCGGGTAGGTGCTGGAGGGCAGGAGCTGGGTGAGGAAGATGGCGGTGAGCTGCTCGGCCGGGTCGACCCAGAAGAAGGTGGAGGCGGCGCCACCCCAGGCCAGCTCGCCGGGGGTGGAGAGGACCTTGTTGGCCACCGGGTCGAGCAGGACCGCGAACCCCAGACCGAACCCGACCCCGTCGAAGGTGGTCTCGGCGAACAGGCGGCGACCGAACGTCTCCAGGTCGGCGCCACCGGGCAGGTGGTTGCGGGTCATGTAGCGCAGGGTGCGGGTGCCGAGCAGCCGCACCCCGTCCAGCTCGCCGCCACCGACCAGCGCCTGGGTGAACCGGTGGTAGTCGGCGCCGGTCGAGACCAGCCCACCCCCGCCGGCCAGGCACGCCGGCCGCCGCAGGGCCCGCTCGCCGAGCTGGTCGTTGCGGACCGCCGGCCCGCCGCCGGGGGCCGGGCTGTAGAGCGCGGCCAGCTTTCCGGCCGCCGGCCCCTCCACCCAGAACCCGGTGGCGTGCATGCCGAGCGGCCCGAAGATGCGGTCGGACAGGAACCGGTCGAGCGGCTGGCCGCTCACCACCTCGATCACCCGCCCCAGCACGTCGGTGGCCACCGAGTAGTTCCATTCGCTGCCCGGCTCGAACAGCAGCGGCAGGCCGGCCCAGAGGTCGCAGCATTCGGCCAGGCCCCGCCCCTCGGGGGCGACCCACTCGAAGCCGGCCGCCCGGTAGGCGGCGTCGACCGGGTGGGCGTAGTGGAACCCGTAGGTGAGCCCGGCGGTATGGGTGAGCAGGTGCCACAGCCGGACCGGCTGGGTCGCGGGGATGGTGACC
Organism: Actinomycetes bacterium; assembly: GCA_035490035.1. GTDB lineage: Bacteria > Actinomycetota > CALGFH01 > CALGFH01 > CALGFH01 > CALGFH01. Next base: position 1,288 of record DATHIG010000075.1, on the reverse strand, counting down.
GGGTCGGACGCCGAGCCGCCGTGGTACACCGCCACGTCGGCGAACGAGGGGATGTAGCGGCTCACCGGGTCCTTGAGGGCGAACGCCCCCTCCTCGTACAGCATCATCGCCGCCACCGAGGTGATCGGCTTGGTCATCGAGTAGACCCGGAACCGGGTGTCGGGCTCGACCGGCAGGCCGGCCTCCAGGTCGCGCTGGCCGCAGGTGGCCAGGTGCACGATCCGGCCCCGGCGGCTGACCAGGACCAGCCAGCCGGGCAGGCGGCCGTCCTCGACATAGCCGGCGAAATGCCGGTCGATCCGGGCCAGCCGCCCGGCGTCGAACCCGGCCTCGCCCGCCTCGACCTCGACTGCCAGCTCCACCGCGCTCCCACCCTTGCTGCCTCAGCCATACCTTACGGGTCAGGACGCGACCCGGGAGGCCGGCCATGAACAAAGGTGACGGTCGGCCGAGGTCCGCGAGTACCTGCTGGCCCCACCTCCAGGGTGCAGCCTGACCCTCGCTCGCCGCCCCGCGGTATACGCTTGGCCAGCCATGAAGGTGCTCGCCCGGTTCCCGAGCCCGACCGGCGACCGGTCAGCCAGCGACCGGCCGGTCCTGGCGGCGACCGCGGTCGCCGCCGCCTGCCTGCTGGCCGTCGGGGTGCTCGGCACCTTGAGCATGCGCCGTTTTGGCGGCGTCCCGTTCTCGGTGCCGAGCTGGCCCTGGTATCACAGCTGGCCCTCCTACCTGTTCTGGCAGCCGTCGCTCGACTGGCGGGTGGCGGGCTACGCCCTGCCGGTGGCGCTGCTGGCCGCGGCCGCGCTGGTCGCCCTGGCCCGGTCAGATCGACCGTCGCGGCGGCTGCGGCTGACCGCGTCGCTGGCGGCGGTGCTGGCGCTGGTCCTGGCCGTTGCCGCCCTGGCTGGTGGGCCGGCCGCCTGGGCGGCGCCGCTGGCCTTTGTGGGCGAGTACCCGGGGGCGGTGGGCCGGGTCGGCCCGATCCCGACCTTCCTCGGCGAGTTCCCGGCCCGCGTGCCGGCCCTGCCCGACTTCGCCGCCCAGCACCCTCCCTTCGCAACCGTGTTCTACGTGCTGGTCGACCGGGTCTGGGCGGGCCTGGACGGGGCGGCGCTGGCCACCATCGCCGCCGGCTGCGCCGGCCTGCTGGTGGTGGCCGGCCTGGCCCGGGACGAACTCGGCGAGGCGGGGGAGCGCTGGGCGGTCGCCTGCTGGGCCTTGGCCCCGATCACCGTCCTGTACGCGGCCATTTCGGCCGACGGCATGTGGGCACCGGTGCTGGCCGGCG
>DATHIG010000074.1:0-4183 GCA_035490035.1 Actinomycetes bacterium | reverse complement strand
TGGGCCGCCGAGCCTCCCCAGTCAGTCCCCACCGCATCAGCCCCGGGACCGGGGCGGGCCGCCGAGCCTCCCCAGGAGGCCCCCGCGACACCGCCCCCTTCCGGCGCTGGGTCGGCGGCGGCCGAGCCGGGTCCGGAGGCGGGTTCAGGCGTCGGCGGGTTGGAGGGCGACCCGAATGCGTGGCCGCCCGATGAAGCCTTCGACACGGCGGAGCTGGATGACCGGGGGTGGGCCCGGCGCGACCTGGAGGCCATCTTGCTGGTCGCCGACGAGCCGGTGCCCGCAGCCGTCCTGGCCGAGATCGTCGGCTCGCGGCTGTCAGTGGTGGAGGAGCTGCTGGTCGAGCTTGCGGGCGAGTACGCCCGCGACGGCCGAGGGTTCGTACTCCGGGCGATCGCCGGCGGCTGGCGGCTCTACACCCACCCCGGTGCGCGGGCCACGGTCGAGGCGTTCCTGCGGGCGGGGCAGCAGAGCCGGCTCACCCGCGCGGCCCTGGAGACGCTCGCGGTGATCGCCTACCGGCAGCCGGTGACCCGGTTCCAGGTCGCCGCCGTCCGCGGCGTCAACGTGGACGGCGTGTTCCGGACCCTGCTCTCCCGAGGCCTCATCCAAGAGATGGGGAGCGATCCAGGACCCGGCCAAGCCACCCTCTACGGAACCACGCCGGCCTTCCTCGAGCAGCTCGGCCTCAACGCTCTCGACCAGCTCCCGCCCATCAAGGACTACCTCCCAGATGGCATCGACCTGGTCGAGCTCCAGGAGCAGCCATGACCTCCGCCGGCCGGAACCGTACCCCCGGCGAGGGGAGACGGCCCCGGCCGCCTGGCTCTGGCTCCGGGTCCGGGTCTGGGTCCCCGCCCCGCCGGCCGTCCCGACCCGGCGGCGGCCAGCAGCCCGCCCCAACCCGCCACCCATCGCACCGGTCCGGAGCCGACCCGGCCGGTCCCCGCTCGCCCCGCTCCCAAGGCTCGCAGCGGGTCGCGTCAGCCCCCCGCTCGTCCCGCCCGTCCCGGGAAGCACCGGAGCCCCGGCGTTCATCCCGGCCACCTGGCGGGCAGGCGCGCGGACGCGGTTCCGCCCGAGCGGCTTGGGGGGATCCAGCCGAAAGGCGGTCGACCCAGATGGCCTGGGAGGACTCGGCCGGTGAGGGTTCGGCTGGAGCGGGTGGCGGGCAGGCGCGCGGGCGGCGGTCGACCCGGAAGCAGGTTCCTGGGGCCGCGGTTCGACCGCGGGAGGATGCTCGATCGGGGCGGGCTTCCGGGGCCCCGGCTCGTCCGTCCCGCCAGGGATCGACCGGCCGCGCTGGTTCGAGTGGCCGGGCTGGTTCGACTGGCCGCCAGGGGTCGACCGGCCGCGCCAGTTCGACCAGCCGCCAGGGGTCGACCACGCGCGCGGGTGCGACTGGGCGCGCGGGTGCGACTGGGCGCGCGGGTGCGACTGGGCGCGCGGGTGCGACTGGCCGCGCGGGTGCGACTGGGCGCGCGGGTGCGACTGGGCGCGCGGGTGCGACTGGCCGCGCGGGATCGACAAGCCGCTCGGCTCCGGCCGTGCGAACCCGAGCTGGTTCTCAGGCTGGTCCGGGCGGCCGCTCCGCTCCGGACGGTGGTGGGGCCAGGAAGTCGAAGGCTGTCCGGACCAGCGGGGGTCTCCGCGAACGCGGGCGCAGGCAGCCGGATGATGTGTCGGGACCGGGTGGGGCTTCCGGCTCTGGAGCGGAGCCGGTACGGCTCAACAAGGCCTTGAGCGGGGCTGGGCTGGGGTCACGGCGAGCCGTTGAGCAGCTCGTTCGAGCAGGTCGAGTCTCGATCGCGGGCAAGGTCATCCACGACCTGGGCCGGCGGGTCGACCCCGTCCACGACCGGGTCGAGCTGGACGGGTCGCGGGTGGTCCTGGACGAGCGGCGCCGCTACTGGCTGTTGAACAAGCCGGCCGGGGTGGTGAGCACGGCGGCGGACCCCGAGGGCCGACCCACGGTCGTCGGCATGGTGCCGGAGCAGCCGCTGGTCTTCCCGGTCGGGCGCCTCGACCGGGACACCGAAGGAATGCTGCTGCTCACCAACGACGGGTCGCTCGCCTACCGGCTTACCCATGCCAGGTACGGGATCGAGAAACGCTACCTGGCCGAGGTCGAGCGACTGCCCGCCGACGCCCCCGGCCGTCTCCGGCAGGGGATCGAGCTCGAGGACGGGTTCGCCAGGCCGGCGCGGGTCAGGGTGGTGGCCGGCTCTGGACGGCGCCGCATGGTCGAGGTGGTCCTGGTCGAGGGGCGCAACCGCGAGGTGCGGCGGCTGCTGGACGCGGTCGGCGCCCCGGTGCGCCGGCTCGTCAGGACCGCGGTCGGACCGATTCGCCTGAGCGGCCTCGCTCCCGGCGAGTACCGCGCTCTCCGACCCGAGGAGGTCCGGAGCCTCTACAAAGCGGCGGGGCTATGAACCGACTTATCGATAGAGTTCCATGGAGACTTATCGCTTCATCGCTAAATCGACGAGGGCAATGGAGCGACGGCCCATGAGCGCGGAGCGGCTTGTCGCCTTACGGGGGGCCACGACTGTTGACGCCGACACGACCGACGCGGTGATCGGGCGCACCAGCGAGCTGCTGGCCACCCTGCTGGAGCGCAACGGCCTGGAGCACGACCAGCTGGTGTCGATCATCTTCACGTCGACCAGGGACCTCCGAAGTGCGTTCCCGGCCTTGGCCGCCCGCGAGCTCGGGCTCGGCGACGTGCCGCTGCTCTGCGCCGGCGAGCTCGACGTCATCGGCGGCAACCCGAGGACGATCAGGGTGCTCATGCACTGCTACTCGACGCGGCCGAGAGCGACCCTGCGCCACGTCTATCTGCACCGCGCCAAGCACCTACGCGACGACCTCTCGGAGTGAACCAGATGACCTCGACAGTCGAATGGCCTCGGCGGCTTGCCATCGTCGGCACCGGGTTGCTGGGTGCTTCGGTGGGTCTGGCCGCCCGGGCGGCGGGGGTCGCCGAGGTGGTGGGGGCCGACAACGATCGCCGGGAGCTGCGCGACGCGCTCACGCGGGAGGCGATCACCAGCCGCGCCCGTTCGGTCGAGGAGGCAGCCGAGGGCGCCGACCTGATCGTGGCCGCCACGCCTGTCCGCGCGCTGGCCGGCGTGCTCACCCGTGCCCACGCCACCAACCCGGAGGCGGTGCTCACCGATGTCGGTAGCACTAAGTTGCACCTTCTAGCTGAACTTCAACGTTCTTCCACCAATCTGGGACGAGTCATTCTCGGCCATCCCATGGCCGGGTCCGAGGAGCGTGGGGCACGATCCGCCCGGGTGGACCTGTTCCACGGCGCGGCCTGGGTATTGACCCCGGCACCTCAGGTCGACCATCAGGCGCTGCGACGGTTGACCTCGTTCGTGCGTGACCTGGGGGGCCGGCCCCTCATGCTCGACCCGGAGCTGCACGACCAGGTGGCCGCCTTCGCAAGCCACCTGCCCCAGCTCGCCGCAACCGCCCTGATGGGGGCGGTGGGCCAGGTGGAGTCGCCGGCCGCGCTGCGTCGCCTCGTGGCCAGCGGGTTCCGGGACACCACCCGGGTGGCCGCCAGTGACCCGGACCTGTGGGTCGACATCTGCGCCACCAACGGCCCGAGCATCGTGGCCGCTCTGGACGTGCTGACCGGCCGGCTCGAGGTGCTGCGCAAGCTGATCGCGGCCGGCGACCGGGTCGGCCTGCGCGAGGAGCTGGCCGCGGCCAGAACGGCGCGCCTCCGCATCCCGACCAAGCCAGGCTCGTCGCCCCGCGGCCTGCGGGAGGTGGTGGTCCACATCGCCGACCGCCCGGGCAGCCTGGCCGCCGTGTTCCACGCCCTCGGGGCAGCCGGGGTCAACGTGGAGGACCTGGCCATCGACCACGAGCTCCAGGGCGGCAGCGGTGCCCTGCGCATCTGGGTCGCGGGCCGCGATGCCCTCGCCGCCGCCCTCGCCGTCCTGGAGCTGGCAGGCTGGCCCGCCCACGAGGGCACCGGCGCTCCTTGACTTCCTGCCCTGCTGACCTCGCGACCTCCAGCCCTCCTGACCCTGACCCCTGCCCTCCAGCCCTCCTGACCCTGACCCCTGCCCTCCCGACCCCCCTGACCCCACGCCCTTCGCACGGGTGCCGATGTAGATCAGGATATAAATCAATGAATCGATATATCAATTAATCTAGCTATCGT
>DATHIG010000073.1:0-5656 GCA_035490035.1 Actinomycetes bacterium | reverse complement strand
TGGCTGGGCGAGGCGGGCTGGCTGGACGGGGCGGGGTGGTGGGGCGAGGCGAGCTGGCTGGCCGGGGCGGGGTGGCCGGGTTGGGCTGGTGGGGTGGCCGGGGTCGGTGAGGGGGTCCGATCCGGCGGGTCGGGCAGCGGGTGCGGGGAGGCCTTGTGCGGGTCCACGGCACCACGGTAACGGCATCGGCTAGGCTTGACTTTATGAATCGGGATTTCATGGGGGCGCTGCGCGAGCGCGTCCTGGTCTTCGATGGCGCCATGGGGACGATGCTGCAGAACGCCGGGTTGTCGCTGGACGACTACCAGGGCAAAGAGGGCTGCAGCGAGATCCTCTGCGTCAGCCGGCCGGACGTGGTCAGGGACATCCACGCGGCCTACTTCGAGGCCGGGGCCGATGCGGTGGAGACCAACTCGTTCGGCTCCTCGGCGATCGTGCTGGCCGAGTACGACATCGCCGACCAGGTGGTGCCGCTGAACCGGCTGGCCGCCGAGCTGGCCCGCGAGGTCGCCGACGGCTTCCAGGCCGACGGCCGGCCCCGCTGGGTCGCCGGGTCGATCGGCCCTGGTACCAAGCTGCCAACCCTCGGCCACACCACCTACGACGTGCTGCTGGCGACCTACGCCGACCAGGCGTTCGGGCTGCTGGAGGGTGGGGCAGATCTCCTCCTGATCGAGACCTGCCAGGACCTGCTCCAGATCAAGGCGGCAGTGGCCGGCGGCTTCCAGGGGATGCGGCGGGCCGGGCGCCGGGTGCCGCTGATCACCCAGGTGACGGTGGAGACCACCGGCCAGATGCTGCTCGGGTCCGACATCGCCGCCGCCCTCACCGCGATCGAGCCGCTCGGGGTCGACGTGATCGGCATGAACTGCGCCACCGGCCCGGCCGAGATGGGCGAGCACCTGCGCTACCTCGCCCAGCACGCCCGCACGCCCCTGTCCTGCCTGCCCAACGCCGGCCTGCCGGAGCTGCGCGACGGCAAGCCCTGGTACCCGCTGACCCCGCAGGAGCTGGCCGAGGCCCACGCCCGGTTCGTTGCCGAGTTCGGCCTGAGCGTGGTCGGCGGCTGCTGCGGCACCACCCCCGAGCACATCCGCCAGGTGGTGGAGGCGCTGTCGGGGCGTGCTCCGGTGCCCCGCGAACCGGTCCACGAGCCGAGCCTGTCCAGCCTCTACCAGTCGGTCCCGCTGGACCAGGACACCACCTACCTGACCGTCGGGGAGCGCTGCAACGCCAACGGCTCGCGCAAGTTCCGCGACCTGATGCTCGACGGCGACCTGGATGGCATGGTCGGGGTGGCCAAGGAGCAGGTCCGCGAGGGCGCCCATGTCCTTGACGTCTGCGTCGACTATGTCGGCCGTGACGGCGCCCCCGACATGGACGTGCTCGCCGCCCGCCTGGCCCAGCAGTCCACCGTGCCGATCATGCTCGACTCGACCCAGGCCGACGTGCTGGAGGCCGGGCTCAAGCGCCTGGGCGGCCGGGCCATCGTCAACTCCATCAACCTGGAGGACGGCGAGGCCCGCATGGACGCCGTCTGCCCGATGGCCAGGCAGTACGGCGCCGCCCTGGTGGCGCTGCTGATCGACGAGGAGGGCCAGGCCCGCGACGTCGAATGGAAGCTGCGCATCGCCCACCGCATTCACGACCTGGCCGTCGGCAAGCATGGGCTGGCTCCGGAGGACCTGGTCTTCGACGCCCTCACCTTCCCGCTCGGGTCGGGCCAGGAGGACCTGCGCGGCGACGCCATCGCCACGCTGGAGGCGATCCGGCGCATCAAGGCCGAGCTGCCAGGGGTGCGGACCATCCTCGGCGTCTCCAACGTCTCCTTCGGGCTGGCCCCGGCAGCCCGCCAGGCGCTCAACTCGGTGTTCCTGCACGAGGCCCGCGAGGCCGGGCTGGACGCGGCCATCGTGGCCCCGGCCCGGATCCTGCCCATGCACCGCATCGATGATGAGCAGCGCCAGGTCGCCCTCGACCTGATCTACGACCGGCGGCGTGAGGGCTACGACCCGCTGCAGCGGTTCATGGCCCTGTTCGAGGGCAAGGAGGCGACCAAGGCGGCCAGCGCCGAGGACCTGGCCGAGCTGCCGATCGACGAGCGCCTCCAGCGCCGCATCGTCGACGGGGTCCGCGACGGCCTCGAGGCCGACCTCGAGGAAGCCATGCAGACCCGCAGCCCCCTGGTCATCATCAACGAGGTCCTGCTGGCCGGCATGAAGACGGTCGGCGAGCTGTTCGGGGCCGGCGAGATGCAGCTGCCGTTCGTGCTCCAGTCGGCCGAGGTGATGAAGGCGGCCGTTGCGGTGCTCGAACCGTTCATGGAGAAGGCCGACCAGGGCGGCAAGGGCCGGGTCGTGCTGGCCACTGTCAAGGGCGACGTCCACGACATCGGCAAGAACCTGGTCGACATCATCCTCACCAACAACGGCTACACGGTCCACAACATCGGCATCAAGCAGCCGATCGCCACCATCATCGACAAGGCCGAGGAGGTCGGCGCCGACGCCATCGGCATGTCCGGGCTGCTGGTCAAGTCGACCATCGTGATGCGCGACAACCTGGAGGAGCTGAACGCCCGCGGGCTTGCCAGCTACCCGGTGCTGCTGGGCGGGGCGGCGCTCAACCGCACCTACGTCGAGGGCGACCTGCGCCAGGTCTACAAGGGGCGGGTGTTCTACTGCCGGGACGCGTTCGCCGGGCTGAGGGTCATGGACCAGCTGCGCGAGGAGCGCGAGCAGGGTCTCGAGGCCCCCAAGGAGCCGGTGCGGACGCCCCGGGTCGCCCCGGTGAAGCCACGCGGCCCCGCCCCGGCGGCTCCGGACGTCTCCGACCTGGCCCGCTCCGACGTCGCGGTCGACGTGCCCGTGCCCACCGCGCCGTTCCTCGGCGAGGCCAGGGTGGTCAAAGGCATCCCGGTCCGCGACCTGGTGCCGTACCTGAACGAGTCGGCCCTGTTCCGCGGCCAGTGGCAGCTGCGCCCGGTCGGCGGCAAGGAGGCCTGGCGCCAGACCCTGGAGACCGAGGCCAGGCCGCGGCTGCGGGCCCTGCTGGACGAGGCCGTCGCCGCTCAGATCCTGCGGCCCGCGGTCGTCTACGGCTACTTCCCGTGCAACGGCGACGGCAACGACCTGGTCGTGTGGGATGGCGACGGCCGCGAGCGGGTGCGCTTCACCTTTCCTCGACAGCGCAGGGACCGTCGGCTGTGCATCGCCGACTTCTTCCGCCCGATCTCCTCGGGCGAGCCCGACGTGATCGGCATGCACGTCGTCACCATGGGCCTGGCCGCCTCGGAGGCCACGGCCAAGCTGTTCGCCGACAACCGCTACCGCGAGTACCTGGAGCTGCACGGGGTCACGGTGGAGATGGCCGAGGCCCTGGCCGAGTACTGGCACAAGCGGGTCCGCGAGGAGCTGGGCATCGCCGGCGACGACGCGGCCGACATGGAGGACCTGTTCGACCAGGGCTACCGCGGCTCGCGGTACTCGTTCGGCTACCCGGCCTGCCCCGACCTCGAGGAGCAGACCAAGCTGTTCGAGCTGCTGCGCCCGGAGCGGATCGGGGTCGAGCTGTCCGAGGAGTTCCAGCTCCACCCGGAGCAGTCGACCTCGGCCATCATCGTGCATCATCCGGAGGCCAAATACTTCAACGCGAGGTGAACGGTGGCCTCTTCAAGCGAGCAGCTCTTCGTCTCGCGCCTGGCCCGCCTGCCGGTCCGGGCGCCCAGCGGCGAGACGATCGGGCGCATCTCCGACGTGGTCATCGCCCGGACCGACTCCGGCACCCCGCCGGTGGTGCTCGGCTTCACCGTGATGGTGCAGCGCCGGCCGATCTTCCTCGGGGTCGGCCGGGTCCGTGAGCTGGACGAGAGCGGCGCCATCCTGGCCACCGGCTCGGTCAACCTGCGCCCGTTCCAGCAGCGTGAGGGGGAGACGCTGGTCATCGGCGAGCTGCTGGACGCCCGCGTCCGCCACCGGGAGACCGGCAGGCAGCTGCGCCTGAACGACGTGGCCATCGGCCGGGTCCGCGAGGAGTGGGTGGTGACCGCCCTCGACGTGCTCGAACCGGGCGCCGGGCTGCGCCCCTGGCGGCGGGCCAAGCACCTGCGGCTGCCCTGGGACCAGGTGGCCGGGCTGGAGCCGGCCGAGACCGCCGAGCGCCGGGTGGCCGCCCTCGCCAACCTGCGCCCGGCCGACCTGGCCGCCGCCCTGCAGGCCCTGCCCGCCCGCGCCCAGCGCGAGGTGGTCGCCGACCTCGACGACGACCGCCTCGCCGAGGCCATGGAGGAGCTGCCCGAGGAGGTCCAGGCGGTGCTGCTGGCCGGCCTGGGCGACGAGCGGGCGGCCGACGTGCTGGAGGCGATGGACCCCGACGACGCCGCCGACCTGCTCGGTGAGCTGGCCGAGGCCGACCGGGCCCGGCTGCTGGCCATGATGGTCCCCGACGAGGCCGAGCCGGTCCGCCGGCTGCTGGTCTACGACGAGGAGACCGCCGGCGGCCTGATGACCACCGAGCCGGTGATCATGCGGGCCGCCGACACCGTCGCCGAGGCCCTGGCCCGGGTCCGCGACCCCGGCCTGCCGCCGGCCCTGGCCGCCCAGGTGTTCGTGGTCAGGGCCCCGACCCAGACCCCGACCGGCCGCTACCTGGGCGTCGCCTACCTGCAGCGCCTGCTCAGGGAGGCGCCGGGCGACGAGCTGGGCGCCTGCATCGACACCGACCTTGACTGCATCGGCCCCCAGGAGCCGACCCGCCGGGTGGCGGAGTACCTGGCCGCCTACGACCTGCTCGCCGCCCCGGTCTGCGACCCGCAGGGGCGCCTGCTCGGCGCGGTCTCGATCGACGACGTGCTCGACCACCTGCTGCCGGAGGCGTGGCGGCGGGGCGCGGTCCGCCTGGGAGCCACGGCCGGCAACGGCGACGCTGGGTCCGGTCCCGCGGGGGTGGCGCGGTGAGGCTGCGGCCGGCCCGGGGACGGCGGAGCGGCCTGCTCGGGGCGCCCCGTCAGCCGGCCCGCCTGCAGCTCCAGCCCCACTACGACCCGGAGGCCTTCGGGCGCTTCTCCGAGGGCCTGGCCCGGTTCCTGGGGACCGCCCGCTACCTGGTGTTCCAGACGGCGGTGGTGGCCGGCTGGGTCACCTGGAACGTGGCCTTCCGCAACCGCGACGCCGGGTTCGACCCCTACCCGTTCATCCTGCTCACCCTGGCCCTCTCGCTGCAGGCGTCGTACGCGGCCCCGCTGATCCTGCTCGCCCAGAACCGCCAGGCCGAGCGCGACCGCCAGGAGGTCGAGCGCGACCGGCGCACCAGCACCCGCACCCAGGCCGACACCGAGTACATCGCCAGGGAGCTGGCCGCGATCCGGCTGGCCATCGGGGAGATGCCGACCCGCGACTACATCGACGAGGAGCTGGAGAAGGTGCAGTCGGAGCTGGAACGGTTGCGCGGCCGGATCGAGCGAATGGACGCGCCGGACGCCACCCCCGCGGATGGCTGATCGCTATCCTTTCAAGTTGCTGATGTACCCAAATTGACCTAATGTGCGGTTCCGAGAAGGTCGGCAGCCGCTGCTGGATGCGTTGGTGAGCTCTGGCGAGGGCTGCGTAGGGAGAACTCACCGTCAGCAGGCCCGGCCACAGGACCGGTCCTCGGGGGG
>DATHIG010000072.1:0-2971 GCA_035490035.1 Actinomycetes bacterium | reverse complement strand
CGATGGTTGCGGTGTTGGACCGCATCGGCGTCGCCACCAGGTCTGGCCAGTCGACCTGCTCGTCAACCAGGAGGGGGTCCGTGCTCGCCAGCACCACACCGCGAGTGTTCGCGATGACCACTAGCTCGACGCCGGTGGTGGCCTGCAGCTGCGTGGTCGCGGCCGGCAGCGACGAGCCGTCTGGGTCAACCAAACCGGCCCGCGCGATCGGACTGGCGGCCAGGACCTCGGCCAGCACCAGCACCCGCCGGCCCTGGTCTCGCTGGAAGCTGGCGCGGGTCTGCTCAAGCGAGACCGCCGAGACCGCGACGAGTACAGCAATGATCATGATCAGCTGCACGATGACGAGCTGGGAGGCAAGGGAAGCGTGCAACCGCTTGCGCATGGTGCCACCTCCAGCCCAATGTCGTCGGCGAGTCGGGTTTGGCCTCATTGTGACTCACCTAGATCTGGTCGGCATCTGTTGGTGGTGCGACCATTAAGACCAATACGTCCTTCATGGTCACAAGCAGACAGCGCACAAGTCTCGATGGGATCGTAGGCCGCACAAACCATCCACCATGGCCTGCGGGCCTTTTGGCGAAGGAAACGATGATGTTTAGACGACTCAAGTTGGGCGCGGCTGTTATCGCGGCAGCAGCACTGTTGACTGCCGGATGCGGGGCCACGGCGGATAGAGCGGAGCCGGGCAGCTCCGCTCCAGCGGACGAGCCCCTCACCGGGCTGCGGTTCATGGTGCCGAACACCCCGGGCAGCGGGTATGACACGACGGCGCGGGCGGCCGCGCAGGTGATGGATGAGGTTGGCGCGACCGAGAACATCGAGGTGTTCAACCTCGCCGGCGCCGGCGGCACCGTGGGGTTGTCGCGGACCGTGTCGGAGAAGGGCAACGGCAAGTTGTTGATGATGATGGGGCTAGGTGTGGTGGGTGCCCAGTACACCAACGAGTCGACCAGCAAGCTCGATCAGACCACACCGATCGCTCAGCTGATCGAGGAGTCCGGGGCGATCGTGGTGGCCAAGGAGTCCCCGTACAAGACGATCGGTGAGTTGGTCGAGGCCTGGAAGGCCAACCCTAAGGGCCTGGCGGTGGGGGGCGGCTCGTCGCCCGGCGGCCCGGACCACCTGCTGCCGATGCAGCTGGCCCAGACTGTCGGCATCAACCCCAAGGATGTCAACTATGTCGCCTACGACGGCGGCGGCGACCTGCTGCCCGCAGTGCTCGGCGGGAAGGTCGCCTTCGGCGCCTCCGGCTACGGTGAGTTCCTCGACCAGGTCGAGGCCGGCGAGGTACGGGTGCTGGCGACCAGCGGGCCAGAGCGGGTTTCCGTGCTCGATGCGCCGACCCTGAAGGAGTCCGGCATTGAGCTGGAGTTCACCAACTGGCGTGGAGTTGTGGCGCCTCCAGAGCTCTCCGACGCCGACAAGCAGGCCCTGGTGAACGCGGTGGCCAAGATGCACGACAGCCAGGAATGGAAGGCCGTGCTGGAGAAGAACGGCTGGACCGATGCATACCTCACAGCCGATCAGTTCGGCCCCGTCATGGAGGAGCAGACCAAGCGGGTGGAGGACGTGCTGAACCAGCTGGGGTTGGCGTGAGCGAGTCGGTTGCGGCCGCCGGGGCATCAGTCCCGGCGGCCGAGCCGCAGCGGCCCAGCCGGGTCCCGGACTTCATCCTGTGTGCCGGCCTGGCGCTAGCCGGAGTTGTGGTGCTTATCGACGCCCTACAGCTCAGCAATAACCGCACCGGCACCGACCCGCTCGGACCCAGACCGGTGCCAGTTCTAGTGGGCAGCTTGTTGATCATCCTCGCGGTGTTCCTAGCGGTGTCAGTGGCCCGCGGACACGTGGGTGAGCAGGAGGCAGGTGAGGACATCGACCTGCACCACAAGAGCGACCTCAAGACCGTGCTGCTGCTGGTCGGTGTGTTCGCGGCCAACATTGTTTTGATCGACATTCTCGGCTGGGTGATCAGCGGCGGGCTGCTGTTCTACGGCTGTGCCATCGTGCTGGGCAGTCGGCACTTCATCCGCGACCTGGTGATCGCCGCTGTGCTCGGCCTTGGCACCTTCTACGGTTTCGCTATCGGACTGGGAGTCGGACTGCCGGCCGGCATCCTGCAAGGGATCTTGTGATGGAGAGCTTCGGTTTCCTGCTCGAGGGGTTCGCCACCGCCGCGACCCCGATGAACCTGCTGCTCGCCCTGCTGGGTGTGACAATCGGCACCGCGGTCGGCGTGCTGCCTGGGATCGGCCCGGCCATGACGGTGGCCCTGCTGCTGCCGATCACCTACAACCTGGAACCCACCAGCGCGATGATCATGCTCGCCGGCATCTTCTACGGCGGCATGTACGGCGGGTCGACTACATCGATCCTGCTCAACACCCCCGGAGAGTCCTCCTCAGTGGTTACCGCCATCGAGGGCAACATGATGGCCAAATCCGGCCGCGCCGCACAGGCGCTGGCCACCGCGGCCATCGGCTCCTTCGTCGCCGGCACCATAGGCACCCTGCTGCTCGCCTTCACCGCGCCGTATGTCACCCGGTTTGCCATCTCCCTCGGTGCGCCGGAGTACTTCGCGGTGATGTTGCTGGCCTTCATCGCCGTTACCGCCGTCCTCGGTAGCTCACGGCTGCGCGGCTTCATCTCACTGACCATCGGGCTCACCATCGGCATGATCGGGATCGACGCGGTCAGCGGACAAGCCCGGCTCACCTTCGGCATCTCCCAGCTTGCCGACGGCATCGACGTGGTCGTGGTGGCGGTGGGCATCTTCGCGGTCGGCGAAGCGCTGTGGGTGGCTGCCCACCTGCGCCGCAAGCCCGCCGACGTGATCACGGTCGGTCGGCCGTTCATGGGCAAGCAGGACTTCAAACGCTCATGGAAGCCGTGGCTGCGCGGCACCGCCTACGGCTTCCCGTTCGGTGCGGTACCGGCCGGCGGCGCCGAAATCCCAACATTCCTCTCCTAC
>DATHIG010000071.1:0-9731 GCA_035490035.1 Actinomycetes bacterium | reverse complement strand
TGGACGGAGTGCTGGTCCACGAGGAACGGCTGATCCCCGGCGCCGACCGGTTCGTGAAACGGCTGCAGGACACCGGCCACCGGTTCCTGCTGCTGACCAACAACAGCATCTACACCCCCAGAGACCTGGCCGCCCGCCTGGCCCTGACCGGCCTGCAGGTCCCCCAGCAGGCAATCTGGACCTCGGCCCTGGCCACCGCCAGGTTCCTGGACCAGCAACGCCCCGGCGGCACCGCCTACGTCCTTGGCGAGGCCGGGCTGACCACCGCCCTGCACCAGGTCGGCTACGTCCTGACCGACCGCGAGCCCGACTACGTGGTCGTCGGCGAGACCAGGACCTACAGCCAGGAGGCCATCACCAGGGCCATCCGCCTGATCGTGGCCGGGGCCCGGTTCATCGCCACCAACCCCGACCCGACCGGGCCGTCACCGGCCGGTCCCCAGCCGGCCACCGGCGCGGTGGCCGCGCTGATCTCCAAGGCCACCGGGGTCCAGCCCTACTTCGTCGGCAAGCCCAACCCGCTGATGATGCGGGAGGCGCTGCGGGCCATCGAGGCCCATTCCGAGTCCACCGTGATGATCGGCGACCGGATGGACACCGACGTGGTCGCCGGGATCGAGGCCGGCCTCCAGACCATCCTGGTCCTGACCGGCATCACCACCCGCGAGCAGGCCGAACGCTTCCCATTCCTGCCCTCGCAGATCATCGACTCGGTCGCCGACCTGGTCGACGCCATCCCCGACCGTCCGCGGGCGGCGATCTCGGCGGCGTAGGCGGCCGTCAGGGCCGGTCGAGCCAGAAGGGGCTGGTGTAGGCGAGCGCCCGGCCCAGCCGGGCCCACTCGCCGACGGCACGCGGGTCGGCCGGCTCGCCGGGGTCGGTGACCCGCAGCACCACCCAGTCGCCGTCGGCCGGGTCCAGATCGAGCTCCAAGGAGGTCACCGGCTCGTCCGGGCCGGGCAGCCCGACGTCAAGGGCCGCCGCCAGGGTCGGCAGGCGCTCCCCGGGCCGCAGCACCTGGACGTTCAGCCGCCGGCCCCACCAGGCCTCGCCCCGGTCCAGGTCGACCTCGATCCGAGCCGGCCCACCGGCATGGGTGACGGTGGTGCCCATGCGGGCGCGGCCCCGCGACCCCTGCGCGGCGGCCAGCGAGGTCAGGGCGGCGTCGACCCGAAGGCCCTTGACCCGGCTGGCGAAGAACCGCCTTGCCGCCAGTGCCTCCAGCACGCCCGCCCGGGTCAGCTCGCGCACGTACAGCCCGGCCCTGCCCTTGCCGTCGGGGTGGCCCCAGTCGGCGCCGTGCTCGTCGGTGACGCCGAGCAGGCCGACCCGCCAGCCGACGTTGAGGCACTGGTTGAGGGGGGACTGCTTGCCCCGCTCGGTGTCCTTGAGCAGGTAGTCGTCCCGCTTGTTGAACAGCTCGAGGCTGACCAGGCGCCCGGCGAGGGCCGGCCGGTACCCGAAGCCGTCGAAGCGCAGCCGTCCGGTGCCCGGATGATTGAACCCGACAAGGCCGTCGCGGCCGCGCCCCTCCAGCCAGCGCCAGAAGCGGCCCATCGTCGGGACGGTGCGCAGCGGGTCGGTGAAGCGCTCGCTGCCCCAGACGTTCATGTGGCCGAAGGCGGCGTGCGACCACTCGAACCCGTGCAGGGCGACGAACTCGCCGTCGACGTTGGCCGCCTCGGCCAGGGAGATGGTCTGCCGGAAGGCGCGGCCGTCGATGCCGGTCCAGCCGGGGGCGTCGGCCAGGCCGAGGAAGACCGACGCCCAGCGGCTGTGGTCGGTGATGGCGGCCACGTCCAGCCCGGCCTCCCGCATGGAGGCGAAGGCCAGCTGCGGGTCCCCCGCCCCATCCGACAGCCGGGTGTGGTTGTGCAGGTCGGCGTGGACCAGCCACCAGCCGGGGAACAGCCGTGATTCGCGGCTGGTCCCCCAACCGTCGGGTCGCTCCAGGCGAGGGGATGGCGGCCGCATACCTCGACGATAGCGCGACCGGCGGTCGACCCGTGCGAGCCGGGTGCACCCAGGAACCGTGACACCCAGGAGCCGGGCGTCGCCCCGGCGCTGGCGGGGCGATCGTCAACCGCTCCTCCCACCCGGCCCGGCGCTACAGCACGGACACGCCGCGGGGGGTGAAGCGGTTGGCGTCGGAGCCGGCTTCGGCCCGGATCACGTGCATGACCGCGTTGACCAGGGCCAGATGGGTGAACGCCTGGGGGAAGTTCCCCAGGTGCCGGCCGCTGCGGGGATCGATCTCCTCGGCATACAGCTGCAGCGGGCTGGCGTAGGACAGCAGCTTCTCGCAGAGCTGCCGGGCACGCGCCACCTCGCCGATCTCGACCAGAGCCGAGACCAGCCAGAACGAGCAGATGGTGAAGGTGCCTTCCTCGCCCCCGAAGCCGTCGTCGGTCTCCTCGACCCGGTAGCGCAGCACCAGCTCGTCGACGGTCAGCTCGTCGGCGATCGCCAGCACGGTCCTGCGGATCCGCGGGTCGTCGGCGGGCAGGAACCGCAGCAGCGGCATCAGCAGGACCGAGGCGTCCAACGCGGTGGTGCCGTAGTGCTGGACGAACACGCCCCGCTGGTCGGTCCCGTGCTCGCAGATGTCGGCGTGGATCTCCTCGGCCGCCTTCCGCCAGCTGGCGGCCAGGTCGCGGTCGCCGTGCAGCTTGGCCAGGCGGGCGCCGCGGTCGCACGCCACCCAGCACATCAGCTTCGAGGAGGTGAAATGCCGTGGCGGGCCCCGCACCTCCCAGATCCCCTGGTCTGGCTTGCTCCAGTTGGCCACCGCGCACTCGACCGCACGCTTGAGCATCGGCCAGACCCGCTCCGGCAGGTAGTCCCGTGACTTGGTGTGCAGGTAGACGGAGTCGAGCACGGCGCCCCACACGTCATGCTGGTTCTGGGTGGCGGCCGCGTTGCCGACCCGGACCGGCCGGGCGCCCTCGTAGCCGCTCAGATGGTGGAGCTCCCGCTCGGGCAGCTCCTTCTCGCCGCCGACCCCGTACATGATCTGGAGGTCTTCGTCGCCCTGCCAGACGTCGGCCACGAAGTAGAAGAAGTCGTTGGCCTCGCGGTCGAACCCGAGGGTGTACAGGCCCCAGAGCATGAAGGTGGCGTCACGGATCCAGGTGTAGCGGTAGTCGTAGTTGCGCTCGCCGCCGGGCGTCTCGGGCAGCGACGTCGTGGCCGCCGCCAGCAGCGCCCCGGTCGGCGCATAGGTCAGGCCCTTGAGGGTCAGCGCGCTGCGTTGCAGGTAGCTCTGCCAGGGGTGCTCCGGGAACTCCCCCTGGTTGATCCAGCCACGCCAGAACTCGCTGGTCCGCTCCATGCGCTCGAAGGCCTCGTCGCAGGTGCTCGGCGGGGTCCGCTCGGCCCAGTACTCCTCGGACGCCGACCATTGCGACCGCGGCCAGCACAGGGCCACGAAGGCCCGGTCGCCCTCGTGCAGGGTGGTGCGCGCGTGCGCGCCGCGGCCTTCGAAGCCGACCCTGAGATCGGTGACCAGCCGCAGCTGGGCGTCGCCCTCCTCGCCGTGCGCGATGGCCTCGCCGTAGCCCTGCCCCGAGTACTCCCAGCTGGCCTCCGTCCGGCCGTAGTCGAACACCGGCTCACAGTCCAGGCTGAGCTCGACGCTGCCGATGATGCACCGCACCGTGCGGAGCAGGATGTGCTCGGCCTCGTAGTCGGTCGGAGGGCGGCGATGGGTCCCCGACCGGCGCTGCTGGTGGTACCAGGGGCCGACGCACATGGCGTCGCGGACCACGATCCAGCCGCCGCGGGCCCGCCAGGTGGTCTCAAGGACCAGCGTGCCCGGCAGGTAGCGGCGCCCGGCCGGCACCAGGACCCCGGTCGGTCCGAGCCGGAAGCCGCCCGCCGCCCGGTCCAGCATCGCCGCGAACACGCTGGGCCCGTCCGGCCGCGGCGAGCACAGCCACTCGACGTTACCGCTGGCCGCCACCAGGGCGTTGGTCTCGCAGTCGGACAGGAACGCGTACTCGGCGATGGGCGGGAACGGGCTCGGGCCTTCGGCGGACTCCAGCTCGAACGCTGCCGTGGCCGCCTGCTCGACCCGAGCGACCTCCTCCGCCGGTGACTCGCGGGCCTCCGTGGCGCTCCCCTTGCCCGCGGCTCCTCGCCCCTGCTGGGCTGCCATCGCGCTCCCCTTGCCCGCGGCTCCTCGCCCGTGGTGGGCCTGCGTACATGGTCGCGTGCACGTTCAACGCTGGCAAGGGACGCGACCGTGGCCCGGCGGCCGCGGCCGTTCAGTTGAGCGCCATCCGCTCCGCGGCGGTGCGTCGTGGAACGGTCGCTCGGGCGTGTCGCGGCGCTGGCTACACCGCCGCCAGCGCCCGGTCGTCGGCGGTGAGGTCCGCGGGCCTGTCGGTCGGCGGGTTGGCCAGGTGCCAGGCGACCGAGCGGTGGAGGGCCTCATGGGGGTCGGTCTCGGTCCAGCCGAGCAGGTCGCGGGCCTTGGAGGAGTCGACCAGGAGATGCTGGGCAACCGTCCCGAGGGCGCGGAGGTCGTCGGGGAGCAGGACGTCGGGGACCCGGACCAGCTCGGCGGAGGAACCGGCGGCCTCCAGGACGTGCCTGGCCCACAGGCCCATCGACCAGGTACGGGCCTCGCCGAGGTTGAGGATCTCGGCGACCGCGGCCTCGGATTCCAGGGCCAGGCGGATGCCGGCGGCGAGGTCGCGGACGTAGCCGCGGGTCCACAGCCAGCTGCCCGCCCCGGACGGGATGCGGTCCCGGCCGGCCCGCACGCGGCGCAGGATCGGCTCCTCGCGATGCTGGTGGTCGCGTTCCCCGTAGACCATCGGGAGCCGGCAGACGGTCGCCTCCCTGGCCAGGTAGGCGGCCTCGACGTCGAGCTTCTCGTAGGTGTCGGCATCGGGCGGCGGGTGGGGCCGGCCCCGGTAGGGGTAGCGCTCGGGGCGGACCGGCGAGGTCTCGTCGACCGGCAGCGGGTCGGTCTCGGTCCCGGCCAGCACCGCCCCGAACGCCCGGTACACGTCCATGCTGGACACGGCCAGCAGGCGGACATCGTCGCCGGTCGCGGCCAGGGCGGTCTCGGCGTCGGCGGTGCTGTAGGCGCAGTTGTCGACCAGGGCCTCGGGGTCGAACTCGTCGATCGGGCCGCGCAGGTGGGGCAGGTCGCGCCGGTCGGCGTGCAGGTGGTCGACGGCTGGCAGGTCGTCCGACTCGTGCTCGCCCCGGTGGACCAGCAGCAGCTCGTGGCCGTGGGCGTGCAGCTCCTCGACGATGGCGGCCCCGATGAACCGGGTCCCGCCCAGCACCAGCACACGCATGCTCCACTCCGTTTCTCGCTCCTGTCCACCGGGCTGGAAGCCTACCGGCCGGGCCGGGCGGGGCGCCGGTGCCTGGTCGAGGGACGGTAGGCCACGCCGAGGCCAGCAGCCGTTCTGGCGCCGGCATGACCGGGCGGAGGTCAGAACCCCAGGCGGGCCAGCTGGCGCGGGTCGCGTTGCCACTCCTTGGCCACCTTGACCCGGAGGTCCAGGTAGACCTGGGTGCCGAACAGGGCCTCGAGCTCGGCCCTGGCCCTGGTGCCGATCTCGCGCAGGACCGACCCGCCGCGGCCCAGGATGATCGGCTTCTGGCTGGCCCGCTCCACGAACAGGAAGGCCCGGATGACCAGCAGGTCGTCGCGGTCGGGGTCGGGGCCCAGCTCCTCGACCAGCACAGCCACCGAGTGGGGCAGCTCGTCGCGGACCATGGCCAGGGCCTTCTCCCGGATCAGCTCGGCGACCAGGTGCTGCTCCGGCTGGTCGCTGAGGTGGCCCTCGGGGTACAGCGGCCGGCCCTCGGGGAGATGGCGCAGCAGCAGCTCGACCAGCAGGTCGAGCTGCTCGCCGGTGCGGGCCGAGACGGGCACCACCTCGGCGAAGTCGCCCAGACCGGCGGCCGCCTCGAGGGCCGCGGCCAGCTTCGGCCGGGAGGCCGCGTCCATCTTGTTGACCACGCACAGGACGGGCGTGGACACCTTGGCGGTCTCGGCGGCCAGGAAGCGGTCGCCGGCGCCGACCCCGGCGGCCGCGTCGACCAGCAGGCAGACCAGGTCGACCTCGGCCAGGGTGCCTCTGACCAGGTCGTTCAGTCGCTGGCCGAGCAGCGTGCGCGGCTTGTGCAGGCCAGGGGTATCGACCAGGACAGCCTGGCCCTCGGGCCGGTGCAGCACCCCGCGGACCGCCGAGCGGGTGGTCTGCGGCTTGTCCGAGACGATCGCCAGCTTGCGGCCGAGCAGGCGGTTGAGCAGCGTCGACTTGCCGACGTTGGGCCGTCCGACCAGCGCGGCCAGCCCGGCCTTCATCGAGGATCGACCCGGGGGGCTTGGCCTGAGCCCCCCGGGCTCCCCAGGCTCTCCGGGCCGAAGCTCTCGGGGAGCAGGATCCCAAGGGTGGTGGTGAGCAGCCCGTCTCCTGCCTCGCCGGCGCAGATCACCTCGAGGGCGACGCCCTTGGGGAACTCGCGCAGCACCTGGCGGCAGGCTCCGCAGGGGGTGACCGGGTCGAGGCCGTTGCCGGCGACCGCGATGGCGACGAAGCTGCGGTAGCCGGCGGCCACGGCCGCGACCACCGCCGACCGCTCGGCGCAGATGGCCAGCCCGTAGCTGGCGTTCTCGACGTTGGCGGCGGTGAAGACGTCGCCCTGGTCGGCGAGCAGGGCCGCCCCCACCCGGAACCCGGAGTAGGGGGCGTAGGCCCGTTCCCGGGCCACCCGGGCGGCGGCCACCAGCTCGCCGGCCGACGGGCGGATCACAGCCGGCGCGCCTCGGCGGCGGCGTCGGTGGTCTCCTCCGGCGGGGCCAGCCGGTGGATGCGGACCCGGCCGATGCGCCGGCCCTGGACCCGCTCGGCGCGCAGGCGCAGCCCCTGGAACTCGACCTCCTGGCCCTCGCGCGGCACCCCGCCGACCAGGTTGAACAGCAGCCCGCCGATCGAGTCCCACTCGGTCGACGGCAGCTGGACGTCGAGCAGCTCGTTGACCTCGTCGATGCCGAGGCGGGCGTTGACCCGGTAGTCGCCGTCCGGCAGCGGCTCGATGTTGGGCTCCTCCAGGTCGTACTCGTCGGCGATCTCGCCGACGATCTCCTCCAGCAGGTCCTCGATGGTGACAAGGCCGGAGGTGCCGCCGTACTCGTCGATCACGATCACCATGTGGCTCTTGCGCCTGCGCATCTCGCGCAGGCATTCGGCCGCCCGCATCGACTCGGGCATGAACGGGGCCGGGCGCAGGATGTCGGCCAGCGGCTTGTCGGCCTGGCCGTCGTGGAGCCGGCGGAGCACGTCCTTGGCGTAGGCCAGCCCGACCACCTCGTCGAAGGTGCCGTCGTAGACGGGGATGCGGGAGAAGCCGGTGCGCAGGATCAGCTCCAGCACCTGCTGCAGCGGCGTCTGGAGCGGGACCGCGACCATGTCGGGCCGGGGCACCATGACCTCGCGCAGGATGGTGTCGCCGAACTCGAAGATGGAGTGGATCATCTCCCGCTCCTCCTCTTCGATCACGTCGTCCCGCTCGGCCTCGTCGACCATCGCCTTGATCTCGTCCTCGGAGACGAACGGCCCGCTCTTCAGGCCCTTGCCCGGCGTGACCACGTTGCCGATGGCGATCAGCAGCCGGGTCAGCGGCCCGAGGACGGGCAGGCGGGTGAGGATGTACACGATCGGCGCCACCGTCAGGGCCGCCCGGTCGGTGTGCTGGACGGCGTAGGTCTTGGGGGCGACCTCGGCCCCGATGAAGGTGAGCACGGTCATGACGGTCGCCGCGATGACCACCCCAAGGCCGCCGCCGACCAGCCGGTTCATCACCGAGGTGAACAGGGCGGTGGCGAAGAACTGGACCACCAGCACCAGCAGCAGCACCAGGTTGAGGAACCGGGCGGGCTGCTCGACCAGGCCGAGCAGCTGGGCCGACCCTCGGCGCTGCTCCTCGCGCAGGTGCATCGCCCTGGCCCGGCTCATGCGGGTCAGGCTGGTCTCGGCGGCGGCCAGGAAGGCGGCGATCGCGGTCAGCGCGGCCACGGCCACCAGGCTCCAGATGTCGGTGGTGGTGAGCCGGTTCACGACCGGTCACCGGTGCGCCAGCGGGCCAGCAGCTCGTCGGTGCGGGCCGTCATGGCCCGCTCCTCGTCGGGCTCGGCGTGGTCGAGGCCGCACAGGTGGAGGATGCCGTGCACGGTCAGCAGCTCCAGCTCGGCGGCCAGGCTCTGGCCGTTCCGGGTGGCCTGCTCGGCCGCGTAGGCCGGGCAGAGGACGATGTCGCCGAGCAGCCAGGGCGCGTCGTCGTCCTCCTCGTCGTCCAGGGCGTCCTCGTCATCCTCGTCGGCCTGGCGGTCGGCGGCAAACCCGCGGGGGCCGGACGGCCCGCCGGGCGGGCCGGACGCCGGGGACGGGCCGTCGATCGGGAAGGCGAGCACGTCGGTTGGCCGGTCCTCGCCCATGTAGCGTTCGTTGAGGTCGGTCATCACCGTCCGGTCGACCAGCAGCAACGAGATCTCGGACTCCTCGACCCCCTCGGCGTCCATCACCAGACGGGCCAGCCGGGTCAGGGCCGGCTCGTCCACCCGGTAGTCGGCCTGCTCGTTGGCCAGGAACACGCTCATTCCCGGCCTACCGGGGGCAGTGGGCGATACGGAGGGTCGGGGGCCACTACGACCTGGCCTCGTCGTAGCGTCGATAGGCCTCGACGATGTCCTGCACGATCCGGTGGCGGACCACGTCGCGGCTGGACAGGTACACGAACGACAGGTCGTCGATGCCGGTGAGGATCTCGCGGACAACGTTGAGCCCGGAATGCTGCCCCGACGGCAGGTCGATCTGGGTGATGTCGCCGGTGACGACCGCCTTGGAGTTGAGGCCCAGCCGCGTCAGGAACATCTTCATCTGCTCCGGCGTGGTGTTCTGCGCCTCGTCGAGCACGATGAACGAGTTGTTCAGAGTTCTACCCCGCATGTAGGCAAGCGGGGCGACCTCGATGGTGCCGCGCTCCATCAGCCGGGTGACCTGCTCGCCGTCCATCATCTCGTAGAGGGCGTCGTAGAGCGGCCGCAGGTAGGGGTCGATCTTGTCCGAGAGGGTGCCTGGCAGGAAGCCGAGCTTCTCCCCGGCCTCGACCGCCGGCCGGGTCAGGATCAGCCGGTTGACCTGCTTGGTGATCAGCGCCTGGACGGCGACGGCCATGGCCAGGTAGGTCTTGCCGGTGCCGGCCGGGCCGATCCCGAACACCACCGTGTTCTTGCCGATGGCGTCGACGTACTTCTTCTGCCCGACCGTCTTGGGCTTGATCGAGCGGCCGCGGCTGGTCAGCACCGAGTCGCCGAACACCACCGACGGCCGGCCCGCCCCGTCGCCCCTGATGATGTCGATCGACCGGCCGACGGTGTCGGCGGTGAGCGCGTCGCCCCGTTCGAGCAGGATGATCAGCTCTTCGAAGAGGCGGGCGACCCGATCGGCGTCGGTCTGCTCGCCGGTGATGGTGATCTCGTTGCCGCGGACGAAGACCGTGCTCTCGAAGGCGGCCTCGATCAGCTTGAGCAGCTCGTCCCGGGTTCCAAGGAGGCTGACCATCGAGTGGACTCCGGGGACCAGCACCTTGACCTGGACCTGCGTTGGTTGCCGCACGCTTGCTGTTTGCCCCGCCGATTGGGGACGTCGTCGTAGACCGACCGGCGGTGGTCGGCAGGTTCCCGAGTATAGCGAGCCACGGGG
>DATHIG010000070.1:0-2227 GCA_035490035.1 Actinomycetes bacterium | reverse complement strand
GACAGGATGTGGTCGTGCTCGGTTGGCCGCCGGAGCCACCGAGATCGTCTCGACTCCTCGCTTAGTCGGGATTGGGGCCCTGTGTCGGTGGTCTCAACACCGGCTCGGGGCCGCTTTTCTTTAGGCTGGAAACGCCACCCGATGACTCGAAATTTGCCCGGCGTGGGGCCGATTACTTACTCTGAGGCGGCGCGTCCTGCCCCATGTAGATCACATTCTCGACACTGTTATAAACGTACCGCTCGCCCGCTTTCAGGGCGGCGGCGTGCGCCTCGCAGACGATTGTCTCGGAGAGGCCCCCCTGACCTTGATCAATCACGAAGTTTCGCCTGGCCCGCTCCTGGCACCGGAGAACTTGGCACTGCAGCACCCGTTCAGTATCCCGCTCTAGGCAGGTGCACCTTTTGGCCTTGGGGATGGTGATGAAGCGTGACACTCAGAGATCGCCTGCTTTGATTTGCGCCAGCTTCGCCGCGCGGGCCGCAGCCAAGATGGTGTGGCAGCCAGCGGTTCTTTTCATAGGTGACTTAATCAAATATGTACTCGATGCAGTGGGGCATGGACTACCTCTACGAGGCCTTACAGGGCACAGCGATCCGAGTTTCGCCCCGGCGCTTCACCCGCGCAGCATGTCCCTCGACATCAGGACGCGGCCGTCTTCGTGGAGCTTGTGACGGAGGAGGTTGAAGAGTGATGCCTCCCTGTGCTGGCGAACCACCCGAGTTTCCGTCTTTTCCTCAGTAGTAGCGCGACCCTAATGCCCGGACCTTCCCGCTGAGCCCGAGGAGAGCCGGCTTCGGCTCCGTCCCGCTGCCCGCAGTCCGATCAACGTCATCCTGGACGTCACGCCCTGAGCCAGTTGGCTGGTTCTGCGCCGGCGTGGCCTAGCAGCCGGCGGTGTAGCCTGCGGGTAGGGATGAGGTTGTCGCCTGGCGTCCCAACCGGCCACTCGGTCGGCCCCCTCCGGTGCGAATGCCCCTGGTAAGGCGGAATCCGATGGAACCGGACAGCAGGACACCCACGAGGCATCAATACCGCACGACGTCGGCCCACCAGTTGGACGATCGGCGGCTACTGCTGCGCGGCGGCGCACTCGACGGGCAGCGCTGGGTGGGCGTCGTCGGCGTCGGTAAGCGGGTGTTCTGCGGCGAGGAACCCTGGTCCACCGCGGGCGTCTATCTCGTGACCACCGAGGTTGAGTTTGACGACGACGGCAAGCCGGCGAACATCGCCGTCCCGGCCTTCGCCGCCGAAGAGACGGCCGGAGCGGCCTCGACCTAGCGACCAAAGATCGTTAGGCGCTCGTGTCCCCTTTCGTGGGCGGACACGATGGCCGTGACGGGGGTAATGGTGATGGGCCGCCGTGGAGGGGCCACCCCTCATCCCGCGACCGAGCCGTCGGCGGCCACCTCCCGTTTTACGCCGCCGGCATCGCCGAAACCGTCCACCTTGACACGGGGGACGTCCGTATCTTCGCCCGCAGGGCGTCCCACGCCACTTTGGCAAAGGCGCGCGAGGTCACCCCACCGGAAGCTGTGCATCGATATCCAACTCTGGCTAAAGAATGCCGACTCGCCCCGCGCCCCACCAGGTGCGCGGTGGTATTGATCCGGTGCTGTGTTCCACGCCTCTCCAAATCCGCGCGATCACAGACAGACAGAACCTAGGAGCGTGCAAGCAAGTTGTGCATGCGGTGACTCCGGCGAACGAGTCCCGCTGACCGTTAGTCGGTGGGGTTGCGGGACGAGTCGGACCGGAAGGCTGGTCAACGCTCGCACGTCTGAGCCGGGACGCTACGTCATTGCTAGGTGCTCAGTTGCTTGAGGAGGTGCGCGACGACGCCGTTCGCACTGACTAAGCTAGCCAGCCCTTCGGCGGGTTCATGGGGGCCGCGGTGTACCACCACACCCCCTACATCGGACTGGCCGATCTGCTCCTAGACCACACCGGTCGGCCTGCGGCCCCCACAATTCGTCACGGCCGACCGGATGCCGCCGCCCTGGAACTACACATCTCCATGCCACGCCAGGTGTGCACGTCCAACACATCCTTAGCTGAAGACGGCTCGGGGTAGCCGCTGGGGATCGCTGCCGCAGACGGCGATCGAGTTCTTGTTACCACAGCTGAAGGCATTTTCGAGGTCGACCTCAGGCTAGGTACAACTCACTCACTGACTCCAACGGAAGCCCAATCCATCCGATGGAGCGCGGGTTCACAGTCGGTGCAC
>DATHIG010000069.1:0-3056 GCA_035490035.1 Actinomycetes bacterium | reverse complement strand
ACCGCCCAGCCGTCGGGGCGGTGGACGTAGGCCGGGTCACCGTCCACGAACATCGGCTCGATGGCCACGACCAGGCCGTCGCGCAGGCGCGGGCCCCGGCCGGGCCGGCCGTCGTTGTCGACCGACGGGTCCTCGTGCAGCAGCTGGCCGACCCCATGGCCGCCGTGGTCGGCCAGGATGCCGTAACCGGCCTGATGGGCGACCTGGCCGACGGCGTGGCTGATGTCGGACAGCCGGTTGCCCACCCTGGCCTGCCCGATCCCGGCCCACAGGGCCCGCTCGGTGGTGTCAAGCAGGCGCCGGGCGGCCGGGTCGATCTCGCCGACGGCAACGGTCACGGCCGCGTCGGCGTGGTAGCCGTCGACCACCGCCCCGCAGTCGATCGACAGCACGTCGCCGGCCCGCAGCCGGGTCCGGTCGGGGATGCCGTGGACGACGACCTCGTTGACCGACAGGCACAGGCTGCCCGGGAACGGCGTCGGCGCGAACCGGGGGTGGTAGCCGAGGAACGACGCGGTCGCCCCCTCCCGGGTGATGGTCCTGGCCCCCAGCTCGTCCAGCTCGCGCAGGGTCACCCCCGGCCGCACCGCCGCCACCACCCGCTCCAGGGTGCGGGCCACCACCCGCCCGGCCCGGCGCATGGTGGCGATCTCGTCGCGCGACTTCAGGATGACCATTGCGGCTCCTCGGCGTCGTCGGCGCCGGCGCGGGGCCGGCGGCGCTCGCGCAGCCACAGCCACAGCGAGCCGCCGACGATCAGGGCCAGCGACACGTAGGCGTTGCGGGACAGGCCGAGCAGCCGGTAGGTGGTGTCGGTACGCAACAGCTCGAGCAGGAACCGGCCGGTGCCGTACAGCACCAGGTACAGCAGCGACAGGCTGCCGGGTCGGAGCCGCCGGGTGGCCCCGACCCGCAGCAGGACGGCGACCACGGCCAGGTTGTACAGCGACTCGTACAGGAACGTCGGGTGGAAGGTGGCGGCGTCGGCGTAGCGGTCGGGCCGATGCTCGGGGTCGACCTCCAGCGCCCACGGCAGGGTCGTCGGGGTGCCGAACAGCTCCTGGTTGAAGTAGTTGCCCCAGC
The DNA here is from genome assembly GCA_035490035.1 of Actinomycetes bacterium. Taxonomy (GTDB): domain Bacteria; phylum Actinomycetota; class CALGFH01; order CALGFH01; family CALGFH01; genus CALGFH01. The sequence continues at coordinate 1,973 of DATHIG010000069.1, read as the reverse complement.
GGCCGAACGCCTGGGCCAGGGGGATGGCCGGGATGGCGGCGTCCAGGGCCCGCAGCATCGGCAGGCCGCGCCGCCGGGCCACCCACAGCCCGGTGAGGATGCCGACCGTGAGGCCGCCGTACAGGGCCAGCCCGCCCTCCCAGATGGCGAACACGTGCAGCCAGCGGCCGCGGAAGTCGCCGGTATGGGTGATGACGTAGCCGAGCCGGCCTCCCAGGAAGCCGGCGGCCACCCCCCAGATGGCCGGCCGTTCGATCTCGCCCGGCTGGCCGCCGGCCTGGACCCAGCGCCGGTTGGCCAGCCAGAACGCGGCCAGCACGCCGACGGCGATGCACAGCCCGTACAGGTGGAAGAACAGGGGGCCGAGCTGGAACCCGTCGGTCGACGGGGCCGGGATGACCGCCACCGGGCTCACGGCTCCAGCACCCCGGCGACCGCCTTGTCGACCGCGGCCAGCACCTCGGCGTCCAGCCGGCGGCCGGCGGCCGCGCAGGTGTCCTCCAGCTGGGCTGGCCGGGACGCCCCCACGATCGCCGAGGCCACGTTGCGCTCGCGCAGCACCCAGGCCAGGGCCAGCTGGGCCATGGTCAGCCCGGCCTCGTCGGCGACCACCCGCAGCCGCTCGACCGCCTCCAGCACCTCGTCGGTCAGCCAGCGGCCGATGAACCCGCCCATGCGCCTGGAGGCGGCCCGGCTGTCGGCCGGGGGCGCCTGGCCCCTGCGGTACTTGCCGGTCAGCACCCCCTGGGCCAGCGGCGACCAGACGACCTGGCCGACCCCCTCGCGGGCGCACAGCGGGACCACCTCGGCCTCGATGCGCCGGCGCAGGATCGAGTACTCGGGCTGGTTGGAGACCAGCCGGTCCAGGCCGAGCTCGTCGGCCACGACGAGGGCGTCGCCGATCTGGCCGGCGGTCCACTCGCTGACCCCCAGGTACAGGACCTTGCCCTGGCGGACCAGGTCGTCAAGGGCCCGGAGGGTCTCGTCCAGCGGGGTCTCGTCGTCGTAGCGGTGGCACTGGTACAGGTCGAGGTAGTCGGTGCGCAGCCGGCGCAGGCTGGCGTGGCACTGCTCGACGATGTGCTTGCGGGACAGGCCGCGGTCGTTGGGGCCGTCGCCGACCGGGAAGTAGACCTTGGTGGCGAGCACGTAGGAGGAGCGGGGGAAGTCGGCGAGGGCGTCGCCGACGACCTCCTCGGCAGCCCCCCGGCCGTACACGTCGGCGGTGTCGAAGAAGTTCACCCCCAGCTCGTAGGCCCTGGCCACGCAGGCCTTGCCGAGGTCGGCCTCGACGCCGACGCCGTAGGTGAGCCAGGAGCCGAGGCCGATCTCCGACACCCTGACCCCGCTCGCGCCCAACCGGCGGTACTCCACCTGCCGCGCCTCCCTCAGCTCGGTCCGGGCTGGCCGCTGTCGGACGACACCGGCCAGCTGGCCGGCCGGCCGACCAGCTGCCCGCCGCCCCTGACGACCAGCTCGTCGCGGAGGGCCCACAGGACCGGGAAGAACCGGTAGCGGGTGGTCCGCTGCAGGTAGGCGATGGCCATCCCACCGGTGCCGCGCGCGTGGTCGCCGAGGGTACGCTGCACGAGCGCCACGTGCTCCTGCCGCCAGCGGGCCCAGCGCTCGTCGTAGTCGACCAGGGCCTCGCAGACCAGGTAGAAGTCCGTCCGGCGCCCCGGGTCGATGTAGAAGTCGGCCCACGACGAGGGGTCGGTCACGCCCAGGCGGGCGGCGGCCCCGGCGTGCGCCTCGGCCAGGGACCGCTCGGCCAGGCGGGCGGCCAGCGGCTCCGGCAGCCGGCCGCCGTACTCGATCTCCAGCGCCTTCAGGTAGGCCGGCTCGCGCAGCCCCGAGCGCAGCTCCAGCTCCCGGAACTGGACCGACTGGGAGCCTGAGGCCGTCCCCAGGTAGCTGCGGAACTGGTGCAGGTCCCAGGGCGGCAGGGTGTGGAGGCTGCGCATCTGGTCCAG
>DATHIG010000068.1:0-3790 GCA_035490035.1 Actinomycetes bacterium | reverse complement strand
CGACAGGGTGATGGTGTCCCCAGCGGCGACCGAGCCCGGGCTGACACGGAGGGTGGGCGCGGCGGGTGCGGCCCATGCCGGCGCGGTCAGGAGCGTGAGGATGGCGAACATGACAGCGGCGATGATGCGGACTGGTCGCATGGCGACTCCCCCCGGAGCAGCACGTTCCCTTGCGGGGTCTCAAGCTTCAGCGTGACCTCGGCCGGTCACGGCCTGGCGACAGCCGAGTGTCGCGGCAGGCGCGAACCGGACTCGACCCGGTCGCGGTCGTCAATCAGAACGAGCACGACCGCCGAGCATCAAGGCGTTCCGCACAGGCCGGTTCGAGTCAACGGGCCTCGTCTCTCGTGGGTACTGGTGGGTTGGACAGCAACCCTCCGTGGTGGCGCCGCCACCGAAGCTCCACGCCTGCGACTGGATACCGATCCAGCGTGGATCGGCGCATATACGGAGCATTGCCGCCACTCTGACCGCACCATTCTGCTTGCGGTGCGGTCGGGCCAAGACTGCCTGCGAGGGCGGCGCGGGCTGGAGGTCCGCCAAGAACGCTGACAGGCCTGCTGCTGGGTGGCGGTTACGCTACGACGCCGCCCAGACGATGGTTGTGGGCATCCCGGCTGGCTGGTGGTTCGCGACCGCTTAGGTTGGCGCTGGGGCGGTCGAAACAGTCGGTAGACACCACCGCCGCCGTCAGAGTGTCCGGTACGCGATCGACGGGAGCGGCGATGTTGGCACAGGACCTGTCGGTGCCGCGGCGTGTCGCCGTGCGCGGCCTGCAGGCTCTGGTGGTGGTCGGGACCCTGCTGTATGCGGGCTCGACGGTGTTTCGCTCCACCCCCACCAGCGTGCTGTTGGATGGCTGGGTGCTCCCCGCGATTGGCGTGGGCGCGGGGATGCTGTGCCTGGCCCGGGCGGTCCTGGTCGAGCAGGCTCGGGCCGCGTGGGCGAGCTTGGGGTTGGGGGTGGAGCTGTATGCGGTCGGCACCTTCTGCTGGTGGCGGTGGGTGGCGCCGCTGGAGCAGCCGCCGTACCCGTCGCTGGCGGACCTGCTGTGGCTGAGCTTGTACCCGTTGGCCTACATGGCGGTGGTGCTGCTGGTCCGCCAGCGGGTCCACCGCGTGCAGGCAAGCATGTGGCTGGACGGAATCGTCGGGGGGCTGGGAGCGGCCGCGCTGGCCGCCGCGCTGGCCTTCCGCGCCGTCCTGGACGTCACCGGTGGCGGGGTTGCCGCCGTCGCCGTCACGCTCATCTACCCGGTCGCGGATCTGCTGCTGCTGGTGCTGGTGATCGGCGCACTGGCCCTGCTGGGTGGCCGGCCGGACCGGGCGTTGTGGCTGCTTGCGCTCGGGATGGTGGTGTTCGCGGCGGCCGACACGGTGTTCCTGTTCCGGGTGGCCACCGGGTCCTACCAGCCGGGGACACCACTGGACGCGCTGCCGTTGGCCGCGCAGATGCTGGTGGGCTTGGCCGCCTGGCAGCCGCCGCCCTCCGATCGGGCGGTGCGGCTGGAGGGTTGGGCGGTGCTGGCCGTGCCGTCGCTGTTTGCCCTCAGCTCGATCGGTGTGCTGGTCCTGGCCCACTTCCAGCGCATCTCGACCCTGGCCGTCCTGCTGGCCACCGGGACCCTGCTGGCGGTGGTGGTGCGCACCGCGATCACCTTCCGGGAGGTGCGCTCGCTGGCCGAGTCGCGCCGCCAGGCCCTGACCGATGACCTGACCGGGCTGGGCAACCGCCGCCTGCTGTACCGCCAGCTGGACACCGCCTTGGCCCACCGAGCCGACGGCCGGTCTGTTGCCCTGCTGATCGTTGACCTGGACCGTTTCAAGGAGATCAACGACGCCCTCGGCCACCACATGGGCGACCAGCTCCTGCGCCAGATCGGCCCCCGCCTCGCCAGTCAGCTTCGCACCGACGACCTGTTGGTACGGCTTGGCGGCGACGAGTTCGCGGTCCTGCTGGCCGACAGCGACCCGGCCAGCGCCACCACCGTCGCCCAACGCCTGCTGGACGCACTGGAGGAACCATTTGACCTGGAAGGCGTCGCCTTGCACGTCGACGCCAGCATCGGTCTGGCCCTGTGCCCCGATCACGCCGGCACCCCTATCGCCCTGCTGCAGCGGGCCGACGTCGCCATGTACCAGGCCAAGGCGGGCCACCATGGCTGGCAGACCTATGCGTTGGTTGGCCAGCACCAGGCCCGCGACCGCCTGCAGACCATCGAGGACCTGCGCGCGGCGCTGGCCGGCGACGAGCTCGTCGTGCACTACCAGCCCAAGATCGACCCGCGCACCCACAATGTGGTCGGCGTGGAGGCGCTGGTGCGCTGGGCCCACCCTACCCACGGGCTGCTGTACCCCGACACGTTCCTGCCGTTGGCCGAACAGACCGGGCTGATGCGCCAGCTCACCCTGGTCGTGTTGCAGACCGCGCTGCAGCAGGGCCAAGCCTGGCGGCAGGCCGGGCTGGACCTGCCGGTGGCGGTGAACCTGTCGGTGGCCAACCTGCTCGACGCCCACCTGGCCCGCCAGGTCGGCGACCTGCTGGCCGGCCTGCGCCTGCCCGCGCGCACCCTGGAGCTGGAGCTCACCGAGGACACCCTGATGGCCGACCCGGTGCGCAGCAAGCAGACGCTGGCCGACCTACGAGCGCTGGGGCTGCGCCTGGCGGTCGACGACTACGGCACCGGCTACTCCTCCCTGGCCTACCTCCAGGAGCTGGCCATCGACGAGCTCAAGCTCGACAAGTCGTTCGTCATGCGCATGACCCAGGACCGTGGCGCGGCCGCGATCGTCCGCACCACCATCGACCTCGCCCACTCCCTGGGCCTCACCATGGTCGCCGAGGGGGTCGAGAACGAGACCGCCCTCTCGGAGCTGGCCCGCCTGGGCTGCGACGTGGCCCAGGGCTACCACATCAGCAGACCCTTGCCAGCCGAGCAGCTGACCGGCTGGCTCCAAGCTCGCATTCGGCAACGGCCCACGCAGCCAGAGGGCACGCCTGTCATCGGCGCACCGAGCTGATGGCGTCGGTGAACCGCACCAGGCAGCCGGAGCAACCTGCTGTTGGGCCCTCGTGGGGACGGCCGTTGTCTGGCCCGGTGACGCCGGGGCTCGTGGGGATGGGGCTGTCCGCCCGGCGGCTACTCCCCGGTGAGCCCGTCCACCGACTCCCGGAGCAGGTCGGCATGGCCGTTGTGCCGCGCGTACTCCTCGACCAGATGGACCAGGATCCACCGCAGGCTGGGTGCCCGACCGTCGGGCCAGCTGCGCCGGGCCAGCCGCTCCAGGCCGCCGTCGGCCAGCGCCTCCGTGACCAGGGAGCGGGAGCGAGCCACGGTGTCCTGCCAGAGCGCATGGAGCTGCTCCGGTGAGTCCTCGGCGGCCGAGTGCCAGTCCCAGTCGGGGTCGGCGTCCCAGTCCACCGTGTCCCACGGGGGCTGCCGGTCTCGCCCGTGCAGCCACCGGGAGCACCACAAGTCCTCGACATAGGCCAGGTGCTTGAGCAACCCGCCCAGGGTCATCGACGAGGCGGCGACCGTCGTCCCCAGCCCGGCCGCGTCCAGTCCCGCGCACTTCCACGCCAGGGTCGCGCGCTGGAACTCCAGGAAGCCCAGGAGGGTGGCGGTCTCGTCGGCCGCGAGGGGAGGTTCCGGGCGACCATGCTCGTCCAGGTTGGTCATGGGCGGGGAGTCTACCGGCGGGGGCCACCGCTGGGCCAGGGGCTTTCCCGGTGCTGCCGGGGGCTCAAGACGGCCCGAGGAGGTCGTGTCCCTCCGCCGGTGCAGCTGAGA
>DATHIG010000067.1:0-5774 GCA_035490035.1 Actinomycetes bacterium | reverse complement strand
GGTGCCTATGTGACCGTCCCAGGGGGCGGCGGGGCCATCACCGGCCTCGCTCCCGACATCGCCCTGCCGATGGAGCTGCGGTTTGGCGAGGCGGCATCGCCGGCCGAGGTCAGGGAGCGGGTGCGGGCGATCCTGTACGGCGGCGCCGACTTCATCAAGGTGATCGCGACCGGCGCCGTCCTGGCCCTCGGGACCGCGCCCGGCGCGGCCGAGCTGTCGGAGGAGGAGATCCGGGCCGCGGTGCGGGAGGCGGCAGCGCATGGCACCTACGTCGCCGCCCACGCCCACGGCAAGCAGGGGATCCTCAACGCCGCGCGGGCCGGGGTCCGCTCGGTCGAGCACGGCTCGCTGCTGGACGACGAGGCCGTAGAGCTGCTGGCCGAGCGGGACGTCTACCTGGTCGCCGACATCTACGACGGCGACTGGATCGCGCGGGAGGGCCGCCGGCAGGGCTGGCCGGCGGAGACCCTCGCCAAGAACGACGCCACCACCCAGGCCCAGCGCGACGGCTTCGCCAAGGCGGTGAAGGCCGGCGTGCGGATCGCCTACGGCACCGACAGCGGCGTCTACCCCCATGGCTGGAACGCGCACCAGCTGCCCTACATGGTCCGCTACGGGATGACACCGATGACCGCCCTCCGCTCGGCCACCGTCATCGCCGCCGAGCTGCTTGGCTGGCAGGACCGGGTCGGCGCACTGGCCCCCGGCCGCTACGCCGACGTGATCGCCGTGCCAGGCGACCCCCTGGCCGACCTGGAGCTGCTCACCGAGGTTCCCTTCGTGATGCAGGGCGGCCAGGTGCTCAAGCGGGCCGACCCTCCATGACCAAAGGCCGCCGGGTGCTCGAGCGGGCCGACCCGCGTGCTCCACTGTCGGTGTCGGGGCCATACTTTCCGGCGTGACCTCCGCAACCGCCACCACCTTCGTCGGCCGGGCCGACGAGCTCGACCGCCTCCTTGCCCTGCTGGACCGGGCCGAGCGCGGCCGGCCGGCGGTCGGGCTGATCGCCGGCGAGGCCGGCGTCGGCAAGACCCGGCTGCTCGACGAGCTGGCCGCCAGGGCCGACAAGCAGGGGGCCAGGGTGCTGGTGGGCGGCTGCATGGAGGTCGGTGACGTCGGGCTGCCCTACGTCCCCTTCGTCGACGCCTTCCGCGACCTCGGCGCCCGCCCCGGCGAGGCCGAGCTGGCCGCCCCGCTGGTCGCGGCCGTGCCCAGCCTCGGTCGGCTCCTACCCGAGCTGGGCGCCGACCGCGGGTTCGCGCAGCCTCCCGGCGACGGCTTCGAGCGCGTGCAGCTGTTCGACGGGGTGCTGTCGCTGCTGGTGCGCCTCTCCGAGCTCGCTCCCCTGCTGCTGGTGATCGAGGACCTGCACTGGGCCGACCGCTCCACCCGCGACCTGCTGGCCTTCCTGATCCGCACCCTGCGCGGCAGACGGGTCGCGCTGGTGGCCAGCTACCGGTCCGACGAGCTGTACCGGCGCCACCCGCTGCGCCCGCTGCTGGCCGAGCTGGTCCGCGTTCCCGACCTGGAGCGCATCGAGCTGTCCCCCTTCGGCCGGGTCGAGCTGTCCGAGCATCTCCAGGCCGTCGCCGGCCAGCCGGTATCGGCGGCTGTGGTCGACCGCATCCTGGCCCGTTCCGAGGGCAATGCGTTCTTCGCCGAGGAGCTGGTGGCGGCCGGCGCCATCCGGGCCGACATCGCCCTGCCCGATGCCCTTGCCGACGTGCTCCTCGGCCGCATCGAGGCCCTGCCGCAGCTGGCCCAGGACATCCTGAAGGTGGCCGCGGTCGCCGGCCGCCGGGTCGGCCACCAGCTCCTGGTCTCGGCCTCGGGCCGGCCCGAGGCCGAGGTGGAGCAAGGCCTGCGCGACGCCATCGCCGGGCAGGTGATGGTGGCCAGCGCCGCCACCGAGAGCTACCGGTTCCGTCATGCCCTGCTCCAGGAAGCCGTCTACGGCGATCTGCTGCCCGGCGAGCGGACCCGGCTGCACGCCACCTACGCACGCCTGCTGGCCGAGGCCGACCCTGACGACGATGTCGGGTCCGGGTCGGCCGCCGAGCTGGCCTGGCACTCGCTGGCCAGCCACGACCTGCCGGGCGGGCTGGCGGCGCTGGTCCGGGCGGCCACCCATGCCGCAAACGTGTTCGCCTCCAGCGAGGTCTTCCGCCATCTCACCCAGGCGCTCGAGCTGTGGAACCGGGTCCCGGAGGCCGCCGCCGTCGCCGGCATCGACCGGGTCGAGGCACTGGTGCGGGCCGCCGAGGCGGCCAACCACTCCGGCGAGTTCCGGCACGCGGTCGGCCTGGCCAGAGAGGCCGTCGAGGCCATCGACGAGAACGCCGAGCCGCTGCGCGCGGCCATGGCATACGAGCGCCTCAGCAGCTACGTGCTCGACGCCGAGCTGGAGATCGGGCGGGTCGAGGAGCTGATGCTGGAGGCGTCCCACCGCGCGGTCGAGCTGGTCCCCGAGCAGCCGCCGACCCCGCTGCGGGCCAGGGTCGCGGCCGGTCTGGCCCGTGCCCTGATGGTCGCGCGTGACTACCCGGGGGCCAGGCGCTGGGGCGAGGAGGCCCTGGCGGTGGCCAGGGCGGCCGGCAGCGTCGGCGACGAGGCCAGGGCCCTGGTCATCGTGTCCCTCCTGGAGCTGCGCTTCGGCGACGTGGAGACCGCGCGGTCGCTGCTGCGCGACGCCGACGGGCGGGCGGCGGCGGCCGGCAACCGGCCGCTGGAGCTCCAGGCACGCCATGCACTTGGCGTCTTGGAGCTCGACCTCGGCAACCTCGCCGCGGCCTGCGCCACTCTCGACCAGGCGACCGAGCTGGCCGAGCGGAGCGGGCTTGCCTGGAGCGGCTATGGAATCGACAGCCGGGTGCTGCGCTGCATCGCCCACTACGCGGCCGGCAACTGGGACCAGGCCGAGCGCGCCGCCGGCGCGGCCGACGAGCGCCGACCGGCGGTGTCAGCGGCCGCCCTCTACGTCGAGGTGGGCCGTGGTCGTGCCGGCGCCGTGGAGCGGCTCGCCCGACTTCACCCTTACCAGAACGCCGACCCCTACGTCGCCTACCTGGCCGGCGGCTGCGAGGCCGACCTGGCCCGCTGGCAGGGCGAGCTGGAGCGGTCCAGCGAGCTCGCCCGGTCGACCCTCTCGACCCAGGAGGAGGCCGGCGCACCCTGGGTGCTCAGCGCCATCTGGCCGGCCGCCCTCGCCCTGGCCGCCGAGGGTGACCTGGCCGAGCGGGCCAGGGCCGCCGGTGACCAGGCCGGACAGGAGGCGCGCCGGGCGATCGGCGGGGACCTCCTGGAACGGGCCAGGGCGGCGCTCCAGCGGGCCAGGGCGCTCGGGCGTCAGGTCGGCCCGGAGGCGCTGGCCTGGCTGGCCAGATGCGAGGCCGAGTGGACGCGGGTCGACGGCAAGCCCGATCCCGACCGCTGGCGGCTGGCGGCCGAGGCGTTCGAGTACGGCTACGTGTACGAGGAGGCCAGGTCGCGCTGGCGCATGGCCGAGGCCCTGCTCCTGGACGGTCGCCGCGACCAGGCCGAGGAGCAGGCCAGGGCGGCCTACGACACCGCGGAGCGGCTCGGGGCCGTGCCGCTCCTCGGGGCGCTGGAGGCCCTGGCCCGCCGGGGCCGCCTCGCCCTCGGCGTCCAGGCCCCGCCGGCCCAGGAAGGCGCCGGCCTCACCCCCCGCGAGCTGGAGGTGCTGCGCCTGGTGGCCGCCGGCCGCTCCAACGGCCAGATCGCCGAGACCCTGTTCATCAGCCGCAAGACGGCCAGCGTCCACGTCAGCAATATCCTGGGGAAGCTCGGCGTGCACACCCGGACCGAGGCGGCGGCCGAGGCCCACCGTCTGGGCCTGGACGCCCCCGCGTGAGCGTCGTCCGGGGAGCCTGTCCAGGCCCCCCGGACGACGACCCAACGGCCGAGGACGCTAGGCCACGGTCACCTGCCGGGTCGTGCTGTTCGCCTTGCCCCAGCCGTCGGTGACGGTCAGGGTCACGGTGTAGGTGCCCGCCGCCGGGAAGGTGTGCGACATCGCGGACGAGGTGCTGGTGGGCGTGCTGTCGCCGAAGTCCCACAGGTAGGTGAAGGTGTCGCCCGTGTTGGGGTCGGCCGATCCCACCCCGCTGATGTTGCACACCAGCCCCGTGCAGGCCGGCGGGTTGATGACCGGGTTTGGCGCCGCGTTGCCGGCCGGCTCGACGATGGTCACCGTGCCCGTCGTCGTGCCGGTGAGGCCGTACTCGTCGCGGACCGTCAGGGTGACCGTGAAGGTCCCGGCGGTCGTGTAGGTGTGGTTCGGCACCGGCCCCGAGCCCGTCCGTCCGTTGCCGAAGTTCCACGAGTAGGTCAGCGTCGGCGCGTTCTCGTCGGTCGAGGCCCGGCCGTCGAACGAGCAGACGTTCTGGTTGCACGAGACCGTGAAGCTGGCCACCGGGGCGAGGTTGCCCGCGGGCGCCGACACCGTCACGTTCACGTCCCTCGGGATCGGCTGCACCTGGCCGTAGACGTCGACCGCGCGAGTCCGGACCCGGTAGGCGCCGGACGGGATCACCGGGGTGGTGTAGGAGTAGTTCGACCCTGGGGTGCCCGGGCTGTTGAGGAACGCCGAGCGCCAGCTCTCGGTGGTGCTGGTGAAGGTCCCGCTGGAGCTCATGTACTGGCTGGCGCTGTTGACGACCGCGACCTCGACCCGGCTGAGGCCGATGTCGTCCTGGGCCCGGCCGCTCACGAAGATCCTCGCCTCGGTGAAGGCGGTGCCCTCGGTGGGCGAGGCCAGGGTCTCGTTCAGCGAGGTGTCCAGGTCACCGGGGTAGACCAGGTACCTGGCGGTGGCCCCGGTCGAGATGTCCTGCTGGCCTGCGGTATCGACGGCGAACGCGGTGACGTCGAACTCGCCCTTGGTCGGAAGGTCGACCGGCAGCGTCCAGGTGGTGCTCGTGCCACCGGGTGTCGCCAGGGTCGCGTTCAGGGTGGCGAACGCCGCCGCCATGGTGCCGTTCGGTTGCACGTAGCGACCGGTGTCCTGGTCCTTCAGCGAGACCCGGACGCTCTGCACGCCGAAGTCGTCGGTGGCTGTGCCCGCCAGGTCCAGGTGCAGCACCTCGATGCTCGAGTCGGTGCCGGTGAAGTTCAGCAGCCCGTTCGGGAAGTTGTCCCCCGCGACCTGGGCGTTGATGGTCAGCTGGCCACGGTTGGCGGACGACGTGGTCAGCCCGATGTCGTCGGTGGCGCGCACGGTGAAGGTGTACTGGCCTGGCGTGAGGTTGAAGGGCGTCGTGTAGGTCCAGTCGAAGCTCGCCCCGCTGATGTTCGATGGGGAGACCCGGTACGACCCCTGGATCACGTCGGTGCCCCACGAGCCGTCCGAAGCCAGCTGCTCCCTGGTGGTGGTGTTGCGCAAGGTGATCTCGACGTTGGCCAGGTTGTCCTCGTCGTTGGCGGTGCCGCTGAAGGTCAGCCGCCCGCCCGGCGCCACGGTGTACGGGGGGGCCGCGGTGGGCGGCGTCATCGGCGCCGGCGTGTTGATCGCCACCGTCGGGGCAACGCCCGTCGAGGTGATCAGCCAGTCACGGGTCGAGCTGCGGAGGTCGGACTGGCCGGAGTTGTCGATGGCGGTGGCGGACATGCGCCACTCGCCCTCGTGCGGCAGGGTCACCTCGTACTGCCAGGTGGCCGAGGTCGCGCCGACGACGTCGGGCACCCCGCGGAAGGTGTTGAAGTTGGACGAGACGCTCCCGTCCTCCTGGAGGTACTGGTTGCTGGCGTTGCGGAAC
>DATHIG010000066.1:0-2181 GCA_035490035.1 Actinomycetes bacterium | reverse complement strand
GTCTGGGTCGACACCCCGGCCCGGCGGTCCGTCTCGGGGTCAGCGATCACCGACATTCAGTGGTCCTTCGGGTAATGTGCTACGGCATCAGGCTATCCGCACCGACTCCGGCCCGCAGTGCCGACAGTCGACCGCGACCCGACAAGATCGTTCAGGAGTAGCCAGGTGGCAGACCGTGCGCCAGGCCCGGGTTCACCGCCTCCCGCCGACGGGGAGGTTTCCGCCTACTTCCGCACCCGGCTCGCGCCTAACGCCCACCGCGCCGCCGTCTGGAACCACCTCTGCGCCTACCTGCAGCGCTGGATCCCCGCTGACGCCGACGTCTTGGAACTGGGCGCCGGGTGGTGCGATTTCGCTAACACCATCAAGGCGCGGCGAGTCGTGGCCATGGACCTGGACACCACGGTGCGACGTGCCGCTGCCGAGCACGTACAGGCCGAGGTGGGTGACTGCACCGACTTGTCGCGCTTCGACTCAGGCTCATTCGACGTGGTGTTCGCCTCCAACCTGCTCGAACACTTGGAGCGGCCGGCGACCGGCCTGCTGCTCGCCGAGTCGGCCCGGGTGCTGAGGCCCGATGGAATCCTCGTACTGCTGCAACCAAACTTCCGGCTGAACCCCGGCGGCTATTTTGACGACTACACGCATGTCGCGATTTACACCGACCGCTCATTGGCCGACTACTTGCGTTCGGAGGACTGGCGGATCGTCGAGGTATTCCCGCGGTTCCTGCCACTGACGTTGAACAGCAAAGGCTCCGCTTTGACTTTCCTGGTGCCCTGGTATCTGCGATCCCCCATCAAGCCACTCGCCGGTCAGATGCTCCTGATCGCCACGCCGGAGGCCGGCCATGTGGAACGGTAAGACTTTGTCGGTGGTGCTGCCGACCTACAACGAGAAGGACAGCATCGCCGAGACCATCAGAGCATTCGACAAGCTCGGCATCGTCGACGACATCCTGGTGGTCAACAACAACGCGGCGGAGGGGACCTCAGACGAGGTGGCCATGACCACGGCCCGCGAGGTGCTGGAGCCACGGCAGGGCTACGGCGCAGCGATCCGTCGCGGGCTCGCCGAGGTCGACACCGACCTGATCTGCATCTGCGAGCCCGACGGCACCTTCAACCCGAGGGACCTGACGAAGCTGCTGCCCTTCACCGAGGATTGCGACTTCGTGGTCGGGTCGCGCACCGTGTCGAACTTCATTTGGGACGGCGCCAACATGGGCTGGTTCCTGCAGTGGGGCAACTGGGCTGTCGCCAAGACCATCGAGGTGCTGTTCAACACCTCCTACCTCAGCGATGTCGGCTGCACATTTCGCGTCGTCTCCAAGTACCTGGTCCCTGGCCTGCTGCGCGACTCCCGCATTCACGGTTCCGCATTCGGGCTTGAGATGTTGATGCTTGCCCTGGTAGCACGGGACACCGTCGTCCAGGTTCCGGTGAATTACCACCGGCGGGTCGGCACGTCGGCCGTCACTGGAGACACCCGCACCGCAATTCGCCTCGGCCTTCAGATGCTCCGGATGGTGCTGGCGATGCGCATCCGACCGCCGCGCCGCCCACATCGACCAACGGGCCGCCGCAGTCAGGACCAGGCTGCGCGGCAACAAGCGCTGTGGAACCCGTTGGGTCCATCGGATCATGGCGCGTTTGGTCGCAAGCACGAGGATGCCGACGGCGCACCCCGATGACGCTGACCACCGGGAGCGCAGGCCAGACAGGGGGTTGGCTGCCGTTGCGCTGGTCTGGCTGCTGATTTCCTCTTGCTCAGCTCTTGCCGGTCGGCCAACACTCCGGCCGAGCCCGCCGGCCGTCGCCGTCCCTCGTGACCCCTGGCCAACAGCCGTCAGGTCGAGGACTGGGGCTATCGCGTGAACCAGGGTGGCGGGTCACATCGCGTCGGAGCGGACCATGAACCGTCCCGGCTTTGGTGGAGGCATTGATCCCACGAAAGGGTGGAGTCATGTCAGCACCGAAGAAGTATCCGCCTGAGGTTCGTGATCGGGCGATCCGTCTGGTCGATGATTTGTTGGCCGATGAGCAGTTGCAGCTGTCGGTGACCGGAGCCTGTCGGCGGGTCGGGGAACAGTTGGGTATCAACCGTGACACGCTGCGTGGCTGGGTGAAGCAGGCCCACATTGACGCCGGCGCTCGACCGGGTCTGGCCAGCGATGACCGG
>DATHIG010000065.1:0-11517 GCA_035490035.1 Actinomycetes bacterium | reverse complement strand
CCGTCCGTCGTTCGTCGAGCCGCTCGAGGGCGAGCAGGGCGGTCATGACCTTGGTGGTGGAGGCCATCGCCCGGGGCAGGCCGGCATGCCGCTCGAACAGCACCTGCCCGGTCGCCTCATCGGCCAGGATCGCCGCCCTCGCCAGCACCCGGGGCGCAGCCACTGCTCCCCCCGGAGCCGCCGGCGGCACGGGCTGGAGCTGCCCAGCCTCGCCGAGGACCGACCCCCCGCCAGGCGGCCCACCCGGTTGCCACTGACGAGCAGCCGCCAGCACCCCCGACCCGACCGGCAGGGCTCCCACCGACCGTACATCGGCGCTGCTCGCCGCCAACGTACCGGTGGAGGCAGCGGGGGCCAGGGTCGCCGCCAGCACCGCCGCCACGACCAGTAGCACCCGGGGCGATCCCCGCGACCTGCCGGTTTGGCGATTTGTTGACATGTTGCTACGTCGACAGGGCGACTAATCCCTGGTCATCGGTGGGTCTCGCGCGTCTCGACCAGGCCGTGCACGGCCGATCGAAGGGCCAGGTCGCGCATGCGGCCGCCGAGCTGGGCCAGCGCCTCGATGGTGTCGCGGGCCCTTGCCCGGGCCTCGGGGTTGCGCTGGCGGATCAGCGGGGCCACCACCTGCTCGAACAAGGCCGCCTCGCGCTCCGCGAATTGCCGGTACATGCGCAGGTGGCGCGCTTCCAGGCCGTAGTCGGCCAGCTCACGGGCCAGCCGCAGCCGCAGCAGGTCGTCCCCCCCGTACCAGGCCCCCCGCTCGCCGCTCCCGCGGGCGCTGACCAGGCCGAAGGACTCGAGCTCGAGCAGCTGTTCGACGGTGGCCCCGGCGGCCCGGCAGAGCTCGTCGCGGGTGAACTGGGCATCGGATGGCGGGACGGCCCCGAAGGCCACCGCAGCCGGGCGCTGTGGCTGCCGGTCGGGACCAGGCGTTCCCACCGGGGACGCCGGGGCGGATGCCTCGCCCGGCCGTGCCGTGCCGGGCTCGGCGGCCGAGCGCGGCCCAGCCGCGGGGCCGGGAGCCGGTCCGCCCCTGGCCTCCAGCCCCCCGACCTGCTCGAGGTCTGCCAGGCGCTGGCGGATCACCCGGAGGGGGAGATACTGGTCGCGCTGGGCCCGGAGCACGAACCGCAGCCGGGCCACATCTTCCTCGGAGAACTTGCGGTAGCCGGAGGCCGAGCGGTCGGGCTGGACCAGCCCGGCACCCTCCAGGAAGCGGATCTTGGACACGGTGATGTCGGGGAACTCCGGCTTGAGGATCCCCAGCACCTCACCGATGCTCATCGTCCCGGTCGAGCCGGACTGCTCGGTCTGCGGGCCGGAGGCTGCCGCCTCTCCCCCACCGCCACCCGGCCGGGGCGGTAGGTTGCGCTGGACCGGATCCCGCATCAACCCGACCCGCCACCCCCTGGACGACTGCCGGCGAAGAACACCAGCTTGAACTTGCCGATCTGGAGCTCGTCCCCGGCGACGAGCTCGCCGTCCTCCACCCGCTCCCGGTTCAGGTAGGTACCGTTGAGGGAGCCGACGTCGTGGACGGTGAAGCCGCTGGACCCGCGACGGATCTCGGCGTGACGGCGTGAGACGGTGATGTCGTCGAGGAAGATGTCGCTCTCGGGGTGGCGCCCGGCGGTCACCACCTCCTTGTCGAGCAGGAAGCGGCTGCCCGCGTTGGGGCCGCGCCGGACCACCAGCATGGCGGTGTTCTCGCGCAGCTCCTCGACCGGCGCGACGACCTCTTCCTCGACCTCAGCTTCGAGGTCCTGGGCGGCGAGGCTGATGGTGGTCGTCGAGTCGTCGGGGGTCGTGACCAGCGCGGCCCCACAGTTCGCGCAGAAGTGGGCCCCTTCAGGGTTCTTGTGACCGCACTGAGTGCAGAACATGCTGCCCTCCCGGGCTTCGGCTCTGGTCACCCGCCGCCCGGTCCGCCGGAGCGGGCGAGCAGCGTCGTTTTGGTCGGTGACTGTAGAGGACGGATCAAAACAGGGTCAACGCAGGGCTGAGGTTCCGCCCTGGCGACCTCCACGATACGGTGACGTTCAGGACTCGGCGACCAGCTCGGTGTAGGCGGGGGCATCCATCAGCTGGTCGAGCTCGCCGGCCTCGGCCAGTTCGATCACCACGAGCCAGCCCTGCCCGTATGGGTCGGAGTTGATCAGCTCGGGGCTCTTGTCCAGCTCGTCGTTGCGCTCGACGATCGTGCCCGTGACCGGGCTGTAGATGTCGGACACCGACTTGGTGGACTCGACCTCGCCGAAGGTCTCCCCGCCGGTGACGGCCGTGCCGACCGGCGGGATGTCCACATAGACGATGTCGCCCAGGGCGTCCTGGGCGTAGTGGGTGATGCCGACGGTGGCCCGGGCGCCCTCGGCCCGGGCCCATTCGTGCTCGCTCGTGTACTTGAGGTCGTCGGGGTACATCCTCGTCCCTCCAGAGGTGATCACCGGGGCGCGGCGTGGGCCGGGCCGCTGGTAGCCAAGCACAGCCGTGTCCACCATGCCAGAGCCCGCCCACAGGGACGTTCAGGCCGGGGCGCCGGCTCCCGGCTTGGGGTCCTCCTTGGTGCCGCGGCGCACCACCCGGACCCAGGGGCTGTAGTTGGAGACGAAGCTGTCCCGCCGGACGACCGTGCCGCCCTTGGTCACGGTGCGGGTGACGGTGACGTCGAAGCCGGAGGAGCCGGGCTCCTCGACGACCTCCTCGCCCTTGGGCAGCGTCGGGTCGTCCTCGTACCTGGTGCGCGGGGTGCGGAAGTTGCGCGGCGCCGAGGTGCTGGAGGTCACCTTGTAACCTCTTGACGTCGACCAGAAGGTGAAGGTCAGCGTGGATGGGGTGGCCCGGCTGGTGATGTAGATCCCGTAGGGGGAGTCGTTGCGGAACCTGAGGTCGGTGCCCGGCCAGTCGAGGGTTGCGTCCCGGCCCATCGGGTAGTGGCCGATGTGCAGGCTGTGGTTGCGCCGCTCGACCACCGGCAGGCCAGCGAAGAAGGCCGCGTTGAACATGGTGGTCCCGGCCTGGCAGACGCCGCCGCCCAGCCCGTCGACGATCTCGCCATTCTGGATCACGTGGGCGGTCCGGTAGCCCTTGGCCGCGGTGCGCTGGCCGGTGGCCGCATTCATCGAGAACTGCTGGCCTGGCCGGACCAGGCTGCCGTGGACGGCGGCGGCGATCAGGCCGATGTTGTGGACCCGGGGGACGTCGCCGGCGTTGAAGGTGGTCGTGTAGGTCGACATCACCTCCTTGATCCCGAGGCCCTTCGCCTCCTTGGTGGTCAGCCCGGGCTGGGTGGTCGTGGTGGCCAGGGCCGCCTGCCTGGCCGTCCCGGTGGGCACGGTGCCGGCGGCCAGCACGGCGGCGGCCGACTTCCTCGGGTCCAGCTTGATTCCGGCCACGGCCGGGAGGATGCGCACGCGACCACCGGTCAGCTGGAACCGGGCGTCCTTGGGCTCGGTGTAGGCGAACGGGGCCCGGCGGTGGAGCAGCCGGTCCAGCCCGCCTGGGTCGAGGCGCAGCCGCAGCTGGCCCGCTGCCACCTCCACTTGCACCAGCGGGGCGAGCTCGGCCGGACGCAGGTCGGTCCGGCCGCCGCCGGCGGTCACCCTGATCGGTGCCGACACCAGGGTGCCGGCCCGATCGGCCGCCGCCCGGGCCGCTTCCGGCCCGATGCTCGGTGGGCGCTCCCGGATCGGGAGGCGGACCGTTGCCCCGGCCGGCACCGCGGCCGCCGCCCGAATTGCCGCCTCGGCTCCCGCCCGGTCCACCGTCAGGCCCGATCGGCCCGGCACCAGCTCCACCGGGACGGGCCCCGCTCCCCCGGCGCCGATACGCAGGCTGGGCTCGCGGACCGGGCGGCCGACGCTGCGGTCGAGGTCGGCCAGCTCGCGGTCGAGGCGGGCCTGGACCACGCGGGACTGCCACGGCAGGTCGATGTGGCTGAACCAGCCCTTGAGGCGGTCGGGATCCAGTGGGCTCCGGCGGCCGACGGCCATGGCCGCGGCGACGCTGGCCTCGACGTCCAGCTGCACTCCGGCGCGGGACCTGGGCAGGCGCACCGTGGCCGCGCCAGCCTCGAGGACCACCGGCGACGCTTCCAGGGCGCCGGCCGCGGTCTGCAGCCGGCTGCCGGCCGTCGCCTGGCTCAGGCCGGACAGGTCGATCCCGCCGACCCGGACCCCGTGGCGGACGCGGCCGGCGAAGGTCAGCCCCTCGGTGGCCAGCAGGCCGGCGGCCAGGACGACGACGAGCAGCCCGATCAGCGCCAGCCGCGGCCCCCGGCCACGGCCCCGCACGGCGCCGGCAAGCTGGCCGAGGCCGCGCCTGGCGGCGGCCAGCGGTCCGGCCACGTACCGATACCGCAGCGGCCCGCCCTGGGCCGGCTCGAATCGCGCGGCGGGCGCGCTCGGCTGGTGCTCGGGGGGTTCGGCGGATGGGTCGGCGACCGAGATGGGTGGGCTCCTTTGGCATGCCGCCCGGCCGGCCGGACGGCGGGACGCCGAGTCGAGAGCGGGGGGAAGCGACCCGGGCGAACAGAGAGCCTACGGCCGCCACCCCGCTCCGGCAACCCCAGCCCGGCGCAGTCGGGACAATCGAGCCACCTCAGGCGCGCTCGGCGGCGCGGCGGATGAGCGCCTCGTACTCGTCGGCCAGGGCCAGGGCGTCCGCCGTGGCGCCGGCCTCGGCCCACAGGTGGGTGACCGGCTCGACGGTGTCGGGGATGATGAGGGCCCAGTCGTCGCAGAGACCTCCCTCGCCATCCTCGGCGGTGGCCGGTGGGTGGAAGACCTTCACCCCGTCGGTATCGTCGACGCGCCGGCCCTTGGCCGCCTCGACCACCTGGCGCATCACCGCTCCCTTCCGCTCCCAGGGGGTCGGGACCTGGCGCTGGACCACCGAGGGCTCGGGCAGCGCCGCCACCGCGTCGCCGAGGCTGGTGTCGTGGGCGGCCAGCAGCTCCAGCAGCTTGCCGAACGAGAGCAGCCCGTCATAGGCAGGGTGCAGCACCGGGAACACATAGCCTCCGCCCTCGGCGCCGGCGAACACCACCCCATCCTGCCGGGCGGCCCGCATGATGGCGCTGGTCGAGAGCTTGCTGCCGTGGACCTGGCGGCCGTGGCGAGCCGCCAGTGCGGCGGCCAGCCGGGTGGTGGAGACCGGCAGGACGATGGCGCCGCTGCCCTCCGACCGCACGATCAGGTCGACGAACAGGAGCAGGGCCCGGTCCAGTCCGAGGATCGCGCCGCGCTCGTCGACCAGGACGATCCGCTCCCCGACCGAGTCGAACAGCACGCCGAGATCGGCGCCGGACGCGGTGACCAGCTTGGCCAGGCGGTCCAGGTCGGCGCGCCGCTCGGCGTCGGTCGGGGCGACCCTGTTCTCGTCGAGGTGGCCGTTGACGATCAGGGTGTCCAGGTTCAGCCGGGACAGCAGGTGGGGAAGGACCAGCGAGGCGGTGCCGCCGCCGGCGTCGATCACCACCTTGAAGCGCCGGTGGCGCACGGCCGCGTCGTCGAGGCTGTGGACGAGGGCGACGGCGTAATGCTCGACCGCCCTTGGCGGGTAGCGCAGCTCGCCCATCTCCTGCCCGAACGCCCGCCGGAACTCCTCGCGGTAGTAGGTGCGCTCGATCCGGCGCCGTGCTCCCTCGTCGACGTCGCAGCCGTCACCGCCGAACACCGCCAGCTCGACCGACTGGCTGTCCTGGGGCGAGGTGCGCACGTACATGCCACCGGAGGCGCCCATCCGGGCGGCCGAGAAGCGCACCGACGGGGCCGGGGCCAGCTCCAGGTCCTCGCAGGTCACCCCGGCCGAGTTCAGCCCGGCGATGATGGCCCGCTTGAGCGCGCGCGACACCCGGCTGGCGTCCCTGCCCAGGGTCACCGTCGATCCCTTCTTGAGGGTCGAGCCGAAGGCGGTGGCCACCCGCAGGACCATCTCCGGGGTCAGGTCGACGTTGCCGATGCCGGCCACCCCGGGCTCGCTGAACAGGGTACGGGCGCCTCGGCCTTCCCAGATGATCGACTTGGTGACGATCGCTCCTGGTTCGACCGTCTTGTAGGGATACACCTTGACGTTAGGTTGAAGGATGGCGCCGTGGCCGATGTCGGCGTTGTCGCCGACCACCACCCCGTCCTCGACCCGGCCGCCCTCCTTGACGTCGGCGCTGCGCCCGACCACGCAGCCGCGCAGGCTGGCCCCCGGACCGATGTAGGCGTTGTCGTGCACGATCGCCCGGTGCAGGAAGGCGTCGCGCTTCACGATCACCCCGGAGCCGACCACGGTGTACTCGCGCAGGCGGGCGCCGGCCTCCACCTTGGTGAAGTCGCCGATGAGCACCGGGGCGGTGAGGACCGCGTCTGGGTCGAGCTCCACCCCCTCGCCGAGCCAGACCCCCGGCCGGACCTGGAAGCCGCGGAGGTCGACCTTGACCTGGCCGTCGAGGACGTCCTGGTGGGCGCGCTGGTAGGCCTCGAGGCTGCCGACGTCCTCCCAGTAGCCGTCGGCGACGAAGCCGAACAGCGGCGCACCCTGGTCCAGCAGCCTGGGGAACACGTCGGCGGCGAAGTCGGACGGCTGGCCGTCCGGGATGTGCTCGAACACCTCCGGCTCGAGCACGTAGATGCCGGTGTTGATGGTGTCGGAGAAGACCTGGCCCCAGTGGGGCTTCTCGAGGAAGCGCTCGATGCGGCCGTCGTCGGTGGTGATGACGATGCCGAACTCGAGGGGGTCGGGCATGCGCTTGAGGATCACCGTGGCCAGCGCGCCGCGGCGGCGGTGGAAGCTGACCGCCTCGTCCAGGTCGATGTCGGTGAGGGCGTCCCCAGAGATCACCACGAAGGTCTCCCCGAGCATCTCGGCCGCGTTGCGGACGCTGCCGGCCGTGCCCAGCGGGGTCGGCTCGGTCGCGTAGACCAGGTCCACGTCCATGTCGGAGCCGTCCCCGAAGTAGTTGCGGACCTGGCTGGCCAGGAACTGGACGGTCACCACGATGTCCTTGAACCCGTGGTTCCGGATGTGCCTGACGATGTGCTCCATGATCGGCCGGTTGGCCACCGGGAGCATCGGCTTCGGCTGGTTGGCGGTGAGGGGCCGCAGGCGGGTGCCCTCCCCGCCGGCCATGATCACCGCCTTCACGGGCCGCCCCCCCAGGGGCCGCGCGACTGGGTGAACGTGAGATTCATAGCCATGGGGATTTGGATCCTTGTCTATGTCGGCACCCCGCCCGAGGCGCATGTCGAACCACCAGGTGTCAGGGCGCCTGCCGGGGAAGGCTCGCCAGCGCCCGGACCGGGGATCGGGCTCGCCGGCTCGGCTGGCGGCCCGGCTCCTGCCGCCTGGGCTAGGAGCCGGCCTCCGCCCGGTGGCCGAGCCGTTCCAGCACCATTCTGACGTAGACCGCCCCGGCGAGGTAGTACATGGCCACCCCCGCCCAGAGCAGGGCAAGCCCGAGCAGGCGGGCGGCGTCGGCCACGGCCACGCCGGTCGCGCCGAGGGTGAGCACGGGCAGGGCGAACAGCAGCACCAGGGTGGCCGCCTTGCCAAGCAGGATCACCTCGGGTGGCTCGATCCCCCGCCGCTTCAGCAGCGGCCAGGCGGCCAGCAGGAACACGTCCCGTGCCACCAGCAGCACCGCCGCCGGCCAGGGCAGCACCCCCCGGACCACCAGGGCGATCGCCACCGAGGCGATCAGCAGCCGGTCGGCCAGCGGGTCCAGCAGCTGCCCGAGCCGGCTCACCCGCCCGGTCCGCCTGGCCAGCCACCCGTCGACCCAGTCGGTGGACCCGACCACCGCCGTCAGCACCAGCCCGGTCCCGTACCGTCCGGTCGCCAGCAGGTACGCGCACACCGGCATGAGCAGCAGCCGCACCAGCGTCACCGCATTGGGCGCGGTGACGATCGCCGTCGAAACCCGCCGGCTCGGCCCCAGCGGGCCCGGACCGGCCGCCGAGGGGTCGGGCTGCGGGTCGGACCGGTTGATGTCGTTCATGCCCAGGAGCGTAGACCACCGCCCGCCCGTGACGCCCCACCACCCGGGCCCGGACCCACCATGGTGCAGCCCCGGCCGGTGCTGGGTGGACCCCATCGGAGGTGTGATTGGTCGGGACGGCCGGATTTGAACCGGCGACCCCCAGTCCCCCAGACTGGTGCGCTAACCAAGCTGCGCCACGTCCCGAACGCGGGCCCGGAGGCCCGAAACGGCCGTCAGAATATCACGGCCGCCGGCGCGATCCGGACGGGCGGGCTGAGCTCAGCGCTCCTGGGACCGTTCCCTGGTCCGGACCCGCACCACCAGCCGCACCGGCGTGCCCTCGAAGCCGAAGGTGCGCCGCAGGTCGTTCTCCAGGTAGCGACGGTAGCTCGGGGTCAGCGGGCCGGTGGTGAACACCACTAGCTCGGGCGGGTCGACCCTGGCCTGGGTGGCGTAGCGGACCTTCACCGTGCGGCCGCGTACCGGTGGAGGCGGCGTGCGCTCGGTCGCCTGGCCGAGCCACTGGTTGAGCGCCGCCGTGGGGATCCGTCGGGCGCGCTCTGCGAGCACCCCGTCCACCAGTCCCCAGATCTTCTCGACGCCTCGGCCGGTGCGGGCCGATACCCGCAGCATCGGCGCCCAGTCGACGAAGTGCAGCTTGCGCTCGAGGTCGACGCCGAACTGGCGACGCGCCTCGTCGTCCATGAGGTCCCACTTGTTGGCCAGCAGGACCACCCCGCAGCCGGCCTCGACCGCCCGCACGGCCACCTTCTGGTCCTGCTCGGCCACGCCAAGCGGTGCCTCGAGCACGAGCAGCGCCACGTCGGCCCGGTCGACCGCCTCCAGGCTGCGGACGAAGGCGAAGTAGTCGGCTCCCTCGGCCTGCTGGAACGCCCGCCGCATCCCGGCGGTGTCGACCAGCCGGTAGCTCCGGCCGGCCCGGGCGACGAGCGAGTCGACGGTGTCGCGGGTGGTACCCGGTGTGGGGTCGACGATCGCCAGGTCCTCGCCGGCGAGCCGGTTGAGCAGGCTGGACTTGCCGACATTGGGCCGACCGACGATCGCCAGCGCCGGGGCGTCCGGCTCGTCGGCCGACTCGGCCGCCGTGCTCAGCCGCTTGATCACCGCGTCGAGCAGGTCCCCTGACCCCCGGCCGTGCAGGCTGGAGACCGCGAGCGGCTCGCCAAGCCCGAGCGACCACAGGGTGCCGGTCTGGGGCTCGGCGGCCGCGCTGTCGACTTTGTTGGCGACCAGCAGCACCGGCACGCGGCCACGGCGGAGCCGGCCCGCCACCGCGGCATCCTCCTCGGTGACCCCGACGGTGGCGTCGACCACGAACAGCACGAGGTCGGCATCGGCCATGGCCCGCTCGGCCTGGGCGACGACCCGGGCCTGGAGCCCGGTCGCCCGCGGCTCCCAGCCGCCGGTGTCGACCAGCTCGAAGCGCCGACCGGACCACTCGGCCTGGTAGGCGACCCGGTCGCGGGTCACGCCCGGCTGCTCCTGGGTGATCGCCGCGCGCCGTCCGAGGAGCCGGTTGACCAGGGTCGACTTGCCGACGTTGGGTCGCCCGACGACCGCCACCCTTGGCAGGCGACCAGTCGACTCGTCTTCCTGATGCTCCACAGTCATATCGCTTTGTCTACTCATCGCTTTGTCTATTAGGCGTCGGGTTGGCGGGCGTGCCACCGACGGTGGCCAGGAAGGCCTGGAGGCGCTGGCGCAGGACCTCGCTGGCCGCCCGCCGGCCGGCGCGGTCGCTGGTGGAGCGGGGCAGGTCGATCGGCGGGCCGATCACGATCTTGACCGGTGACGCGAACGGCAGCCAGCCGAACCGGCGCCGCACCCGCTCGGTGCCGAAGATCACCACCGGCAGGACCGGGCACCGCTGCCGCACCACGATATAGGCAAGGCCGGGATGGACAGCCGCGAAGCCTCCGTCTCCCCTGGTCCCCTCCGGGAACAGCCCCAGCATCGAGCCGCGGGCCAGCACCGCGTCGGTCCGACGCAGGGCTTCGCGATCGATGCCACCCCGGCGCACGGGGAACTGGCCGATCCAGCGCAGGATCCAGCCGAGCGGTCCGACGAACAGCTCGGCCTTGGCCATGAACGCAAGTGGCCGCTCGACCGCGGAGGCCAGCAGCACCGGGTCCATGTTGCTGCGATGGTTGGACGCCAGGATCACCGGCCCCCCAGCGGGGATGTGCTCGCTGCCCTCCAACCGGATCCGGAACCAGGCGCGCATCAGCGGCTTCATCACCGTCGCAGCGATCAGGTACCCCCGATCCGGGTCCTTCGCCCGAGGACCAGCATTGTCGGCACCCCCGCCATCCTCGCCCCCGACAGCCCCGCCATCCTCGTCCACGGCGGCCTCAGCGGACCCGCCAGCCTCGCTCAACGCCCCGGGCCGGATCGCGTCGCCCCCACCAGCCCCGGCATGCCCGCCATCCTCGCCCAAGGCCCCGGGCCGGGTCGCCTCGTCCACGGCTCCGATCGGGTCATCGGGGCTGTCGGCGGCGCTGGCCGAGGTCCCGGCGGGTTCGACCGGGCCGCCGCTCAGGTCGGCGCGGTGCGCCTCGCGGTCGGTTCCGCCGGTCATCTCAGGCGACTGGCTCTGGCGACTTCGATGAGGCCGAGGACCTGGTCCACTACCTGGTCGATGGTCCGGGTGGTGGAGTCGATTACCAGCGCATCGGCGGCGGCCTTGGTCGGAGAGGCGGCCCGCCCGCTGTCGAGCGCGTCCCGGCGGTCCAACGTCTCCGCCGTCTCACCGCCGCCTTCCGCGTCACCGCTTCGCCGCCGGGCCCGCTCGTGCTTCGTCGCGGTCAGGAACACCTTGACCCCGGCGTCGGGCCACACGACCGTGCCGATGTCACGACCTTCGACCACGATTCCCCCGACGCCGACGAGCGAGCGCTGCAAGCCGACCAGAAGCTCGCGGACGGCCGGGATGGCAGCGACCGCCGACACCGTTGCGTTCACCTCGGGCGAGCGGAGCGCGGGGCCAGGCTCGACCCCGTCCAGCAGCACCCTGGCCACACCCGCCGGACCAGGTGCGAGCTCGAGGGTGAGATCTACCGCCTTGGCCGCGTCGGCGACCGCCTCTGGGTCCTCGATCGGGATCCCCCGCCGCAGCAGGGCGAGCGTGAGGGCCCGGTAGGTCGCTCCCGTGTCCAGGTACCGCAGCTCGGCCAGCTCTGCGACCCGCCGGGCGACGGTGCTCTTGCCAGACCCGGCCGGGCCGTCGATGGCGACGACAATGTCGGCGGCATCCTCGACGGGCTCGTCCCCGCCCAACCCGACCACCCTCACCAGGCCTCCCTGCTTGGCCGATGGGCCACGACCGTCGCGGGACGGCCTCGCCGCCGCGGATCCGGCGGCCACCCAACCTGCACGCTGTCCTCCAAGACACCAACCGCTTCGCGACCGGCCCGCCCCGGACCGCGGGACGTCCGAGCGCAGTCTACCCGCTGGCAGATTCCCTCACCGTCAGGCTCTTCCCCACGACAGCTAGATTAATTGATATATCGATTCATTGATTTACATCC
>DATHIG010000064.1:0-4088 GCA_035490035.1 Actinomycetes bacterium | reverse complement strand
GGTCGTTCCGGCGCCGGCGGCGACCATCGACGCCCCGTACTCAGCCATTGGGTGCTCTCCTCGTCAGCGTCGGAAGGTGGGTGGGGGCGCGACCAGGGACGGCAGGGCCGCAGCCACGACGGCGGCCGGTTCCAGGGCCAGGGTCAGCATTGCCTTGCCGTCGTTGGAGCCCATCGTCGCCACCGGCGAGCCGATGCCGCCGGCCGGGGTCTTGAACCCGGTGACCAGCCCGATCCCGCCGCCGGTGCCGGTGGCGACCCAGTTGTCCATGTGCTCGGCCAGCGAGGCGAGGCTGCTGCCGGTGACCGCGCCCAGGTTGGCGGTGTTGTTGGCGTCGCGGCCGGTGGCGATGCACAGGCACACCAGGCAGTTGTCGGCCAGGGTGGTCACGGTCGGCCAGTTGGCAATCAGGTCTTGGGCGTTGGCCTCGGTTGCAACCGTCGGGGTCACATTCCACGGGTTCCCGGTCGCCTTCACCCCACGGATGGTGATCGTGCAGGTCACGCCGTGGTTGCTCGGGCCGGTCACGGTCACCGACGTCTCGCCGCCGGCGGCGCGTTTCCACAGCACCCCCAGCACCGTCGCCGCCGAGTCCGGACCGACCGGGCTGCCGGTGACATGGGCGCACCCCGACGCCGTGATCGCCGCCTCCGGCGAGGTCAGCGACGCCTGCTCGACCAGGACCAGGATGATGTCGTCGGCCAGGACCGGGCCCGCCACCGCCGGGACGAAGGGGGTGGCGGCGTCGACCGCGCCGACCCCCACAACCGTGATCGCCATCTAGGCCGGCTCGTCGGGTTGCAGCTCGATCCGGGTCACGACCGTAGCATCGGCGGCGTCGATCACCACCGTCTCCGGGTTGCTGGCGGCAGGGATGACCACCGGGGTCTGGGGGACCCCGCCGAGCTCGTAGACCAGGGTCGCGGACTGGTCGGCGGGGGTGTATGCCCGCAGGGCCAGGATGCCGCCGGTGGTCGAGTCGCTGTCCTGCTCAACCCGCAACGGGGCGGCGGCCTCCCCGAACACCGGGATGGCCGTGGCGACCTGCACGCACAGCGCCATCCCGATCGCGTGGGGGCCGATGTCGGGGGTGGCGTCCAGCGCGCCGACCCGGATCGCGGCGGCGTCCAGCTTGGCCGGGGTCCACCCACCGGTCGGCTCCCACAGGACGCAGATCCACGGTGGAGAAGCGGTGTTGTCGGTCTGCGGGTCGCTTTCCGGCCAGAACACGGTACTGGTCGTGCCGTCCCAGCCGTTGATGCGCATGGTCGCGGTGGTCGCCGACGCCGCCCACACCGGGATGAAGACCCACACCGGCCCACGGAGCGCGCCGGTCCCGGCCGGGTCGTAGGTCTGCATCGGGATCTCGCAGTAATCGGTCGCGTGCGCGGTGACAACGGCGAGCCCATCCGCCGACGCCCCGAACACCGGCGGCCATTCGTCTAGGGCGTCCCGGACATTGGCGGCGATGAAGGTGCCGTCCAAAGTCCCGTTGGCGGTGAATCGGCGGAAGTTGTTGGCGGTCCCCACCACGGTGGGGGTGCCGGCCGGGTCGACCTTCAGGAACGGGAACACGAACTCGCCGAGCGGGTAGTGGCCGCCGACGTTGGAGTAGACCGCGAAGTCGTAGGTGATGGTGCCGGTGGCGTTAACGCCCCAGCCTAGCTTCGGCTGCAAGAACCCGAGCGCGAGCCCGTTGGAGGCCAGCGACGCCTGGGCCTGGGCGACCGGGCCGCTCCCATAATCGAGCTGCCAGTCGCACAGGTGCGGGCTGGTGCCGTTCAGGCAACGGGCCCGCAGGTCGATCCGGTACCAGGTGGCGGTGGTCACCGTCGCATCCGAGAGGACCTCGGCGCCGGTGCCGACCTTCACGCCGATCTTCTGACTGGCGCTCACATACCGGATCACCACGTCCGACCCGGCGCTGGAATCGTCCAGCACGGCGATCTGGATATCCCCCGAGAGGCTGTCGAGCCGGAACCTGATGGCGGCGACATGACCAGGATAGGGAGTGCCCAACGGGGCGCCGAGGCCGCTCGGCCCCCAGATGTCCTGGATGTTGGCTGAGCCGGTAAGCTGCAACCCGTCGCTGGTGATGGCGGGTGTCCCCCCGGCAACCTGGAAGTAGTTCGCCCCCGTCAGGTGCAGGTTGGTGGCCCCGGCCAGCTCCGCCGGGAAGCTCCACCAGTGACTGATGGACGCCTTGCGTTTCGCCCCTTCGGCGGTGTACAGCACGCAGGTGCCGGTGTAGGTGCCGACGTCCGGGTCGCAGTCGCACTCGAACGAGCCGAGGGCCTGCACGAACCGGCGACACGTCGAGATCGAGATGGGACTGAACGCACCCCCGGTGGCGTGCCCGTGGTCCGACAGCTCCTCATTGGTGCTGTGGGCGCCGAAGACGGGGAAGGTCCCGCCACCGACCGAGCCGACGCTGCGGTGGATCCCGATCAGCAGGCCGTCGTAGGTGGTGGACGGGTCGGTCGTCCCGGTGCTGCCAGCGAGCCCGGTCGTCTGCGGTGTGACGTCGACGGGAGCGTCAGGGTCGATCCCGGTGACCTCGAACAGGTCCCACTCGCACGATTGCGTCGAGCCGATGTCGAACGCCCACGAGGTCCCACCGTCGCCGAGGCGGCTGTAGATGTTGCATGAGGTCGCGGCCCCGCCGTCGGCATCCCGTGTCCAGCCGGACGGGGTGGCGATCGTCCCGGACCCGGCCAGGGTGAGGATCAGCCGGCTCCCCACCTCGGTCGCGGCGGGCAGGGTGACGTTCCCGGTGAAGTCGTGCCCACCGCTGTTGGACTGGACGAAGTTATCGGCGGTCAGCGGCATGGGCGAGCCTCTCAGCGGTTCGGGTCAGATAGGACGGGTAGGGTAGCTGCGCGCGACCCTGGGGCGTTCGGCCGCGAATCCGCTTCCGCCCCCGGGGTCGCCTCACGCCTACGGGCTGGTCGAGATGCCGCTGGTCTCGTCGGTCAGCACCAGGTTGGACCACTGGACCGTCATCGGCGGCGAACAGGACGGCTGGAAGGTCGCCGTGACGCTCAACGAGCCCTCGGTCCGGCCGTTCTGCACCGGGAAGTCCCCGGCGGCGCTGAAGCTCTCCTTGTTGGCGGCCTGCGGCTTGTTGCCACCAGGGTTCACACACGCGGCGTCGCCGCTCAGGACGACGTGGACCTGGTCCTCGTCGCCCAGGCCGGCCTCCTTGAACACCACCGTCACGGTGTCGCCGTCGACGGTGAAGGTGACCTTGTCGTCGACGAAGTGGGGGGAGCCGGCGTAGGCCGGGACAGCCAGGGCGATCAGGACAAGCGCCAGGGCGAGGGCAAGCAGCATGCGACGCATGCAGGTCCTTTCGGTCGGTGGATGGGTGGGGGCTACTGCTTCCCGTTGCCTCGGTGCAGCTCCCGCTCGACCGCGCCGATGTCCAGCTGCGGCACGATCAGCTCAGCCGGCCAGTTGCTCAGGTGGCCCATCAGGATCTGGGCGATCTGCTGGGCGAAGCCGCGGTCGGTGAAGAAGCTCGCCACCCCGGCCGGGGTCTGCCACTGCCACAGCAGCTGGGTCGCCGGCGCCATGCCGGGCCCGGCGACCCGGACGAAGTCGACGTCGACGCGGGTCGGGAGCGGCTGCGGCGGGACCTGCGGCGGCGCCTGCGGGTCGGGCTGGGTCACGTGGGCTCCTTGGTGGCTGCCTATGTCAGCGGGTTGGTGAGCCGAAACGCGCCGACGGTCAGCGATGTCACCTTCGAGTAGGTGACCGCCACCGGCGCACCGTAGGGGCTTCCGACGACGTCGGTCACCAACAGGCCGGTCGTGGCCCCAACCGACTTCACGACCCCGCCGACGGTGACGTCGGTGGGGGTCGCGTCGGCGTTGCGGACGACCAGGATCACCGGCAGCCGCCAGCCGCCAGCGGAGATCCCGGCGGCGACGGTGTCGCCACCACCGGCCGGGGTGTCCAGGTTGGCCATAGCGATGCCGCCGCTGGCATCGAGGACCGTGAGGGCCGCCATCACGCCTCCCTGTTCACGTACTGGTCAACGAGGTCGTCCGACAGGCGACCGCGGCCATGCACGTCGATGCCCTGGG
>DATHIG010000063.1:0-2304 GCA_035490035.1 Actinomycetes bacterium | reverse complement strand
GTTGCCGGTGGTCGCGGCGTAGGCGAAGAGCAGGTTGGCACCGGTGTCGGCGAGCCCGACGAGCGCCACCGGGCCGATCCGGCGACCCGGCCAGCGCAACCCCGACCGCCAGCCGACCAGCGCGATCGTTGACAACACCAGCAGCGAGCTCGCGCTGGCCCCTGCGATCACCCACAGCGGTGAGCCGCCGGGAACCGCCGTCCCGGCATCGACGAACACATAGAACAGGCCGAAGCCGAGCGCCGAGCCGAGCGCCATGGCGACCACCGGCCCCGACCCGCCCGTTCTCACCGTCCGGGCCCGCGGAGGGTTGGGGGCTCGGGAGACGAGCATCACGCCGGCGATGGCGGCGAGCACACCGACGCCGGCGATGGCGCCTGGCCGGTCGCCAGCAATGAGGGCGGCGGCGACCGGGACGATCGCCCCGCAGGCTGAGATCGGGGCCACCACCGACATGATCCCCTCGGCCAGGCCGCGGTAGAAGAGCACCAGCGCGATTCCGCTGCCGACCCCGGCGGCAAGACCCCAGGCGACCCCGGCCCCGGCCGGGCGTACACCCAGCACGGCCAGGGCGACGGCGAGGGCCAGGGCGCCGGCCACCTGGCTCCAGAAGGCGACGGTCAGCGCCGGCAGACGACGAGACTGGACGCCGCCGAAGAAGTCGGCCGCCCCCCAGCACAGGCCGGAGCTGAAGCCGAGCGGCACTCCGGGGCTCAAGAACGCACAGCCGTCCTCAGCTGGTGGGGCGGCGGTTCCACCAGCGAGCGGAGTGTTGGAGGCCGGGGCGGGTGTCGGCGGCGAACAGGAGCGCGGCCAGATCGACAACCAGCAGGCTGAGCATGACCCAGATCAGTCCCATCGGTGGCTCCCAGCATCTTGACTGGCCTCACCAGCGAGGTCTCAGTACAGTGAACACTTGGTACAGTCTATTGTACTTCACTATACTGAACCTGTCGACTAGTTTATTACTACAGCGATCGGGAGAGGACGCGGTGCCGGAACCCCAAGATGTCAACGCAGCGGTCGGACGCAACGTCCGCGCCCAGCGGACCAGCCTGGCCTGGACCCTGGACGACCTGGCGGCCAGGTCCGGTGTCAGCAAGGGGATGCTCTCGCAGGTCGAGCAGGCCCGGACCAACCCCAGCGTGGCCACCATCTGCCGTCTGGCCACCGCCCTCGGCGTCTCCATCGCCAGTCTGGTCGAGGCCCCCGAGGGGCCGAGCGCCCGGGTGGTGCGCGCCGAGGAGGCGGTCACCCTCTGGACCGGAGGACATCAGGACAGCTGGGCCCGCCTGCTGGTCGGATCGGGCACCTCCCAACAGGTCGAGCTGTGGGACGTGCGGATGGTCGCCGGGGACGGCTACGCCTCCGAAGGCCACCCGTCAGGCACCCGCGAGCTCCTGCTGGTGATCGACGGCGAGCTCACGCTCGAACTGGACGGGGATCCCCACCAGGTCGGGGCCGGCGACGCGATCGCCTTCGTGGCCGACCGCCCGCACGCCTACCGCAACCGGGGAAGCGCTCCCCTGCGCTACTCGCTGAGCGTCATCCACCGCGACCAGCCCAGCCGGCCGGTCCCGATGCCCCCGACCTAGAACGCCCAGGATCATCCGCCCAGGGTCAGAGCCCCGGGTCAGAACCTGCGGGGTCTCCGCCCCGGTTCAGAAAAACTGCGGGGTTTCACCCCGGGTCAGAACCCGCGGGTCTGCGCCCGGGTCAGAACGCGTCGTTCAGCTTCTCCTCGGCCTGCCTGCGTTCGCGCTCTTCCTCCAAGGCGGCGTCGCCGACGTCCTCGCCGAGCAGTTGGCGGGTGTCCTCGTCGACGAGGCGCTCGTCGCCGGCGTCGCGGCCGGCGGCCTGGTTGTCGAACCCGGTACCGCTGTCGTTGCTCATGCGGTCACCTCCCCACCCCTACCCTCCCCGGCGCGACGGCCCGCAAACGGCCTCCCGCCTGGACGGTGCCGTAGTGGTCGAGGGCCTGGAGGGCGGTCTCGACCAGGATCCGCACCCCGACGGCGATCGCCCGCTCGTCCACGTCGAAGGAGGCGGCGTGGATGTCCAGGTCGGTGCCGGGGATGCGGACCCCGAGGCGGGCCATGGAGCCGGGGATCTCCTCCAGGTACCAGGAGAAGTCCTCGCCGCCCATGCTCTGGGGGGCGTTGAGCACGGCCTCGTCGCCGATGGCGGTGCGGGCGGCGGTGGCGAAGACCGCGGTGGCGGTCTCGTCATTGACCACCGGGGGCGCGCCCCGCTGATAGTCCAGGCGGTAGGTGACCTGGTTGTACGGGGCAACCGTGGCCTCGA
>DATHIG010000062.1:0-12777 GCA_035490035.1 Actinomycetes bacterium | reverse complement strand
CGTTGAGGGCGCAGGCGAACGGGTCCACCACCGTCGCCAGGTCCGACGGCAGGTCGTGGGGGAGGGGGATGAGGTTCTTGGTGGCGATGGGGGGCACCGCCGCCAGCTCGGCGTAGGCGCCGGGGAACGGATCGTAGCCGTACAGGAGGTGATGCTCGCAGAGGTTCTGGAAGCCGTCCATGCACTGCCGGCATTGGCCACAGGTGAGGATGGAGCCGAGGAACACCCGGTCGCCCGCCTTCACCCCTTGGGGAAGCAAGGCGTCGGGCCCGACCCGCTCCAGGATCCCGACCGGCTCGTGCCCGAGGATCCACGGGGCGGGAGCTCGCGGGTCGCCGTTGAAGAAGGTCCGGGCGTCGGTCCCGCAGATCCCGCAAGCCTCCACGCGCAGGATGGCCCCGCCCCGGTCCAGCTCGGGCTCGTCGGCCTCCCGGACCTCGACCGCGTTGCGGGCGGTCATGAACGCGGCCCTCACGACGCCTCCTCGCCGGCCGTCTCCTGGAGCTCGCCGAAGGCCTTGTCGGCACCCCACCGTTCCCGGATCACCCTGGACAGGGCGCGGGTGATCGCCTGGGGCGACCGGTGCATGAAGATGTTGCGTCCCACCGAGCAGCCGATGCCGCCGGCCGCCGTGGCCAGCTCCATCCGCTTGAGCAGCTCCAGGTCCCGGAGGCGGGAACCGCCGGCCAGCACCACCGGGATGCCGCCCGCGGCCTCGACCAGGCGGCCGAACGAGCCCTGGTCGCCTGGCCAGTTCGTCTTGACGATGTCGGCGCCGAGCTCGGCGCAGAGGCGGACGTTGCGGCGCAGGTACTCGAAGCCGTACTGCTCCTTGAGCTGCTCGACGGCCGCGTAGGTGGTCGGGAACTCGGCCTCGGCGATCAGCGGCATGCCGAGCGCCGCGCATTCCCGGCCGACGCCGGCCAGGGTGCGGATCATGCCGGGTTCGGCCGCTCCGCCCAGCGCCGTGAACAGCACCACGGCGTCGGCGCCCAGCCGCAGGGCCTCCTCGACCCGGGCGATCTGGACGACCTCGGGCTGTGGGTCGGCCGGGTTGGCCGACGCCGAGAGCAGCAGCGCCAGCGACGTCGTGGGCGAGAACGCCGGCTCGGCGAGCCGGATCATGCCCTTGGACATCATGATCACGTTGGCCCCGCCGGCGACCACCTCGGCGGTGCGGGCCCTGATGTCGGCGAGCGGTTCCAGGAATGTCGGCGAGGTCATCCCGTGGTCGAGGGCGCAGATGACGGAGACCCCGGCCGGGTCGATCACCCGCTTGAGCCGCATGGCCGTCCCGACCGGTGTCGTCCCGGCCTGTCCCGTCATGTGAGCCTCCTTCCGGGGCCTCGCCGCACCACCGAGAAGTCGAACGCGTCGGCGAGGTGGAACTCGTGCGAGGAGACCACGGCGGCGCCGTCCAGGGCGTAGTCCACCTGCCACAGGTAGAGGAGGAGCTCGCCGCGGGGGACGCCCAGCCGGCCGGCCACGGCGTGGTCGGCCCGGACCGGGCGGAACCTGGCCACGCCGTGGTGGATGACCACGCCAAGGTCTCGCTCCAGCACCTCGTAGATCGACCGGTGGAGCATCTCCTCGGCGGCCTCGCCATGCTCGTCGACCAGGCTGCTCGGCAGGACGTCCCGGGACAGCACCACCGGTTTGCCTTCCGCGGTGCGGACCCGCTCGACGATCAGCACGTCCTGGCCTGGTTCCAGACCCAGCAGGGCGGCCTCGCTGGCGGCGGCCGGCTCGACCCAGTGCCGTCCGTGCGCGATCCCGGCCCGCATGCCGGCCGCGCGGATCGCGTCGGTGACGCCGAAGTTGATGTCGAGGCTGTTGGTCATGCGGGGCTGCTCGGCGACGAAGGTTCCCGAGCCCTGCCGTCGCCGCAGCAGCCCCTCGATCTCCATGGCCCGGAGCGCCTCACGGAGCGTCGCCCTGGAGACCTGCAGCTCGGCGGCGAGGTCGGGCTCGGAGGGCAGGCGGGTCCCCGCGGGGAGCTCCCCCCGGTCGATCCGCCGCTTGAGCTCGTCCTGGACCGAGACAGAACGCAGCCGCGGTCGAGCCCTGGGTCCCCGTTGTGCCATCAGCATCCCGGCGAGGAGTATACGTCAGACAACTCCGGCAGGGTCAAGGCGACTCCTCCCACCCAAGTGGAGGTCGCTCTTGGGCCCGTCGCCGGGCCCGATGCCCGGCGGCTTGACTCGCTCATGGCGCCACCTTACGATCCCGGGAACGTCCAGCAATGTCAGACAACTTCCCGACGCGGCAGCGCCGCGGGCGAGCGGACAAGGGGGTTGCACCGTGGCTCAGGAACGACGCCGAGTCGGATCGGTGAGCTACGAGGAAGCCGGCGAGGACTACTTCGGCAGGCGTCGGCTCCGGCGGCACGCGGCCTTCTGGTCGCTGTGGTCGCTGGGTGTCGCGGCCGTCATCTCCGGAGACTTCTACGGGTGGAACCTTGGGCTTGACGCCGGCGGCTTCGGGGGCCTGCTGATCGCGACGATCGTCATCACGGTCATGTACTACGGCCTGTGCTTCAGCATCGCGGAGATGTCGCCGGCCTTGCCGCACACCGGTGGCGCCTACTCCTTCGCCCGCTCGGCGATGGGCCCGTGGGGCGGGTTCATCACCGGACTGGCCGAGAACATGGAGTACGTGATCACCCCGGCCGTGGTGGTGGGAGCCATGGGCTTCCTGATGCACGACATCGTGGGCGGGCTGTTCAACATCGTCGGCCAGCCCTGGTGGAACAGCCCGGTCACCTGGTGGGCGGTCTTCTACGTGGTGTTCGTGTGGATCAACATCATCGGCATCGAGGCCACCATGCGGTTCACGGTGGTGATCAACATCCTGGCCCTCGGGATCCTGGCCTTCTTCTTCATCTCGGTGATCGTGTCCGGGAAGTTCGACGCCAGCCTCTGGACCAACATCGAGCCCGACGCCGGAGCGTCGAGCTTCCTGCCGCACGGGATCGGGGGGATCTTCCCGGCCATCCCCTTCGCGATCTGGTTCTATCTGGCGATCGAGGAGCTGCCGCTGGCGGCGGAGGAGTCCCACGACCCCAAGCGCGACGTCCCGCGCGCGACCCTCTGGGGGCTGACCACGCTGGTCGTCACCGGCGTGCTGGTCCTGTTCCTCAACACCGGGGTCGACGGGGGCGCGGCCAGCATCGGCGTCTCGGCCACGCCGCTGTTCGACGGGTTCAAGGGCGTGTTCGGCGACGGGACCGCGGCCGAGCTGCTCGCCCTGATCGGGCTGGTCGGGCTGATCGCCAGCTTCTTCACCATCATCTACGCCTACGGTCGCAACACCTACTCGCTGTCACGGGCCGGGTACTTCCCGAAGTGGCTGTCGGTCACCCACAGCACCCGCAACACCCCCCACATCGCCCTGATCGCCGGGGCCGTCGTCGGCTACGCGCTGGCCGTCCTGCTCTACCAGCTGGGCAAGAGCAGCGGCGCGCTCGCCGGGCAGATCGTGGGCGCGCTGCTGTACATGGCGGTGTTCGGCGCCGTCATCTCCTACTTCATGCAGTGCCTGTCCTTCATCCTGCTGCGCCGGAAGCTGCCCGACATCGAGCGGCCGTACCGCAGCCCCGTTGGTGAGTGGGGAGCGGGGATCGCCGGGCTGATCGCCCTGGTCTCGCTGATCTCGCTGTACTCCAACACCGACTACCGGCCGGGCGTGTACGGGACGCTGATCTACTTCGTGCTGGGCGTCGCGTACTTCGCGGTCGCCGGCCGCCACCGTCTGGTGCTGTCGCCCGAGGAGGAGTTCGCCGTCACCCGGGGCGAGCACGGTCGCCCCCAGCTCGAGGGGTACGGCACCACCCACATCACCGACATCGACACCACAGGAGCGGCCACCGGGGAGGCCCCAAGGAGCTGAAGGGACGCGGCACCCGGCCGGTGGCCGACTCGGCTCAGCCGGTCGGCCGCCGGGCGGTGTCCACCAGCTCCACCCGGTTGCGGAGCTCCGCGTTCAGCTGTCGGCCAGCAGCCGGGCACGCTGCTCCTCGATGTCGAAGTCGGCCTTGGGCCAGGTGAGCTTCATGTCCTCGAGCTGCTCGACGAGCAGCATGGCGATCGCCCAGTCGCGATACCACTTGCGGTCGGCAGGGACCAGGTACCACGGGGCGGCGACGCCGTTGCAGCGCTCCAGCGCGGCCTGGTAGGCCTCCTGGTAGTCGGCCCAGCGGGCGCGCTCGTCGACGTCGCGCGGGTTGAACTTCCAGAGCTTGGTCGGGTCGTCGAGGCGGGCCAGCAGCCGCTGGCGCTGCTCCTCCTTGGAGATGTGCAGGAACACCTTGACCACGCGGATGTCGCGCTCGACCAGCCGGGCCTCGAAGCGGTTGATGGTGGCGTAGCGCCGGCTCCAGGTCGCCCTCGGCACCAGCTCGTGCACGCGGGCCACCAGCACGTCCTCGTAGTGGGAGCGGTCGAACACGCCCAGCTGGCCCGGTGCGGGCAGCCGCCTGAGGATGCGCCACAGGAAGTCGTGGGCCAGCTCCTCCCTGGTCGGCGCCTTGAACGACGCGATCGCGCAGCCCTGCGGGTCGACCTGGCCGATGACGTGCCGGACCGCGCCGCCCTTGCCGGAGCTGTCCATGCCCTGCAGGATCAGCAGCAGGCTGCGCGACCCGCCGCTGATGCCTTGCGCGTGCAGCCGCTCCTGCAGGTCGGCCAGGCGAGGGCCGAGCGCGGCCAGCTCGGCCCTGCCGGCGGCCTTGTCGCCGCCGAAGCCCGGTGTGGCCCGGGTGTCGTAGGCCCTCAGGTCGACCGGACCGGACGGGACCTGGAGCAGGTCGGAGACCCGCGCACCTGCGGTCGTGTTCTTCCCCATGGACTGGCCTCCCGAGCGACGCTGATCGCGGCATCGTCGCACTCTGGACCGGCGTACGCACTCCGGCCGGATGCTGGGAGACTGGCGGCATGGCGCGCCTGTTCGTGGCCACCTGGCCACCACCCGAGGTGGTTGGCCTGCTGTCGGCCCTTGACCGTCCGGAGCTTCCCGGCGTCCGCTGGTCCACCCCCGAGCAGTGGATGGTCAAGGTCCGACCGCTCGGCCACGTCGACGAGCGGGTCGTGGCGCTGCTTCGCGACGTGCTCGAGGCCGAGCTGGACGGTGCGCCGGCCGTCCAGTGCCGGCTCGGCCCGGCGACCCGCCGGCTCGGAGGGCAGTGGCTGGGCGCGCCCGTCCACGGGCTCGACGACCTGGCCGCGGTCGTGTTCGAGGTGACCGAGGAGCTGGTGCCGGTCACCCACCCGCAACCGTTCCATGCCGACGTCGTGCTGGCCAGGGGCCGGGTCCCCAAGGAGCTCGCCGGCCGACCGGTCTCCGCGTCGTGGACGGCCCGGTCGGTCTCCCTGGTCGCCGACCGCTCGTCGCCCCAGGCGACCCGGTACCAGGACCTGACCGTGATCCCCCTGACCATCGTCACGCAGGATTGACCCCGTGCAGGCAGTTGACCGGTGACAGGAGGTGGGCCCGTGACGATCGGGCAGCATGCCAGGACCCTCGCGTGGAGCGGGCCGGACCCGGTACGGGTGGAGGCGGCCAGCGCGGTCCTCGGTGCCGAGAGCCTGACCGCCCGCGGGGCCAGCATCACCGTGGACTACACGGTGGACTGGGTGCTCCAGACCGGTCCGGGCTGGGTCACCCGGAGGCTCTCGGTCCGCGCCCGCGGCGACGGCTGGGCCCGCTCGCTGGAGCTGGGCCGAGCCGAGGGCGGCACCTGGTCGGCGGTCCGGCGTCCGGACGGGCAGCCGGCCGAACCGATGGACGTCACCGGGCTGCAACGCGCCCTCGACTGCGACCTCGCCCTGTGCCCGTTCACCAACACGATGCCGGTGCTGCGCCACGACCTGCTCGCGGCCGCGCGGAACGGCCGGCCCGCCGGCGTCGACCTCGTCATGGCCTGGGTTGCGGTGCCCGACCTGACCCTGCGGGTGTCACGGCAGCGCTACACGGCGAGCGGTCCGGCGCCCGGCGGCGGCGCCATGATCGGCTTCAACAGCGGCGACTTCCAGGCGACGATCGAGTTCGACGGGGACGGCCTGGTCCGTGAGTATCCCGGGCTCGCCAGCCGGCTCGGCGGAACATCCCCGGCTGGCCGGGCGTTGCATTGAGGGCGAATTTTCCCTCGAAACCAGGAGCGCGATGGCGAGCTGTGTCACGTGCGGGAGCGAGCTGCATCCCGAACGAGCGGAGAAGTACGACTACTGCATGAAGCGCGAATGCCGGGAGCGCAACGCCAGGGGCCTGAAGATCCTGGCCTACGCGGTGAACAAGGCCGCCGACCAGTACGAGGTCGCCGATGGCCGGACCCGGGCCGAGACAGCGGGTCGCGCGGAGTCGCCCGGGCGACGAGTCTCCTTCAAGGCCAGCAAGCGGCCGACCGGCGCCGTCCGCCCCCGGCCCGGGCGCCGTGCCGGCGATACCGGGAGTCCGGGCCCGTCCTGGACGGCATCCCAGCAGCACCTGGCGGGCATCTACAGCGACAGGGGAATGCGGCCGGACGAGATCGCCGAGAAGCTCGGCCTGCCCAGGCGGACCGTGATCCAGATGCTCCTGAGTCTCAGCCCGAGCCCAAGGCCGCCCCGGTGAGGCGGACCGGGGTGCGGTTGCGCAGGGAGTTGGGGATCTCGGCGATGCTGTCGACGTGCTCGACCAGGGCGACGGAGCTTGTCCGGTCGGCGGTTGGCATCGGGCCTCGGGCGGGGCATCATCGTGGCGGCGGGACAACCGGTGGAGGTGTGCCATGCGGCAGCGGCGGAACCCTTCCGCCAGCGAGGAAGACGACGGGCCAAGGCTGATCTCCCTGCAGGACAAGCACGAGGCCGACCGGCTGCTGCAGAAGGCGTTCGCGGCCGGCGAGATGGACGAGGTCGAGTTCAAGCGCCGGCGAGGCCGGGCCTACGCGGCCGTGACCCCGCGCGAGCTCTGGAAGGCGACCGGGCACCGCGCCGGGTCACGCGAGCGCGCCGACAAGGCCGACATCTGGCGCTCGGTCCGGCTGCAGCTGGCGATCGTCGTCTTCGCGGTCATCATCATGATGTTCGTGCTGTTCGGGACCATCATCTACAACCAGGGCGGCAACGTGGACACGCCCTTCTTCCCCTGGGACTGGGGCAGCGACTAGCTCGCCCTTGACCATTCCATAGTGACGCTATTACAGTAGCGTCACTATGGTAAAGCAGCGTCTCAGCCGCGCCGAGAAGAGCGCCCGCACCCGAGCCGAGCTGATGGCCTCGGCCCGGCAGCTGTTCCTGCGCCGCGGCTTCCACGCGGCGTCGCTGGAGCTGGTGGCCGAGGAGGCAGGGTTCACCATCGGCGCCGTCTACTCCCGGTTCGGCAGCAAGGCCGACCTGTTCCTGGCCATCCTCGACGAGCGGATCGACCAGATCGTCGCCGACGTGGCCCGGGTGGCCGCCCTCGACCAGCCGCTGCCGGCGCACGCCGAGCTGCTGGCCGGACGCCGCATGGAGCTGCTGGAGCGGGAACAGGAGTGGTTCCCGCTGGTGCTGGAGTTCTGGTCGCACGCCGCGCGCGACCAGCGCCTGCGGCGCGAGTTCGGCGCCCGCCACGAGCGCCTGGTCGGGGCCTACGCCGCGCTCATCGAGGCCGACTATGCCCGGCTCGGCCTCGCCCTCCCGCTGGCCCCGGAGGTGCTGGCCAGGGCGGTGGTGGCGATGGGCAACGGGATCGCCCTGGAGCGCCTGGCCGACCCCGACCGGGTGCCCGACGGACTGCTGCCCACCATGGCCATCGCATTCCTGCGCGGCGTTGCCACCGGCGACCCGCAGCCCGAACGGAGGTCCTGACCATGCGACCGGCCTACCAGATCAAGCGGCTCTCGGACATGGCGGGGGCGATGGGACTCGCCCGCGACCTGGTCGGCCACGACCGCTGGACCGCCGAGGAGCTCCAAGCCCTCCAGCGACAGCGGCTGCACGAGGTGGTGGGGCACGCGACCACCCGGTCGTCCTTCTACCGGGAGCTGTACGGCGGCACCGGCACCGACGGCCCGGTCGAGCTGGACCGGCTGCCGGCGATCGACAAGGCAACGGTGATGGAGCGGTTCGACGACCTGGTCACCGACCGGCGACTCACGCTGGGGGCGATCGAGGCCCACCTGGACGGCCTGACCCGCGACGAGCTGCTGCTCGGCAGGTACCGGGCGATGGCCACCGGCGGCAGCACCGGCCGCAAGGGGGTGTTCGTGTTCGACCGGGCCGAGTGGCGCCAGTGCCTGGCCGGCTTCTTCCGCTGGAACCACTACATTGGGCTGAAGCCTCGGCTGCCGCGCCGGCGACGGATCGCGTCGATCGCCGCCGCCCGACCCCTGCACATGACCTACCGGATGGCGGCCAGCATCGACGTCGGCCTGTACCGGGTCCTGCGGCTGGAGGCGGCGACGCCGCCCGCCGACATGGTCGAGGCGCTGAACCGGCACCAGCCGGAGTTCCTCTACGCCTACGGCTCGGTGCTCGGCCTGCTCGCGGCCGAGCAGCTGGACGGCCGGCTGCGGATCAACCCGGCGATCATCACCAGCTCGGGCGAGACCCACACCGACGACCTGCGCGACGCCATCCGGGCCGCCTGGGCCACCAGCTCCTTCGAGCTGTACGCCATGACCGAGGCCGGCATCATCGGCTCCCACTGCGACCGGCACACCGGCATCCACCTGTTCGAGGACCAGGCGATCGTCGAGGTGGTCGACGAGCACGACCGCCCGGT
Source organism: Actinomycetes bacterium (assembly GCA_035490035.1). Classification (GTDB taxonomy): domain Bacteria; phylum Actinomycetota; class CALGFH01; order CALGFH01; family CALGFH01; genus CALGFH01. The sequence goes on along the minus strand of DATHIG010000062.1, from coordinate 4,038 downwards.
CCCGGCCGGCCAGACCGGCCACAAGCTGCTGGTGACCAATCTGCTCATGCGCACCCAGCCGCTGCTCCGCTACGAGGTCTCCGACATGGTCGCCGTGGCCGGCGAAGCCTGCCCGTGCGGCCGCCCGTTCCGGCTGCTGCGTGCCATCGAGGGCCGCAACGACGACATCCTGCACCTGCCGGCCGCCGCCGGAGGCACCGTGGCCGTCCACCCGCTGACCCTGCGCAGCGCCCTGGCCGGCGTCCCGGGCCTCGTCCAGTACAAGGTGGTCGCCGACCAGGACGGCCTCCACGTCCGTGCCGCCCTGCGCTCCGACGCCGCGCCCGACCAGACCGTCCACCTGGTGACCACCCGGCTGCTGGACAAGCTGGCCGCCCAGGGCGTGGCCCACCCGACCGTCGACGTTGAGCTGCGCGACACCCTCCAGGACGAGCGCGACACCGCCGGCAAGTTCAAGCTCGTCGAGTCGCGCCTGCGCCCGGCGGCCGCCGCCCGACGGTAGCCGTCCGCGGCGGCGTCCGGGCCAGCGCCCGCAGCAGCCGGCCGGTCGACGACACCTACAGAAAGGAGAGCTGGTCGCCGCCGGTGGGCTGGGGGCGGCGGCGGGCGGTGGATCGGGCGTGGTCGAGCAGGGCCGCCTGGATGTCGGCCAGGAACGGGGACGGGGTGGCCTCGCGGAGCGACCCGCGCCAGGCGCGGCGGCGGGCGTGGCTGAGGTACAGGTGCGAGCGGGCCCTGGTCATGCCGACGAAGAACAGGCGCCGTTCCTCGGCCGTCTCCCCTGCCGAGAGCTGGCCGCCAAAGCGCAGCGGGAGCAGGCCGTCCTCGCAGCCGACCAGGAACACCACCGGAAACTCGAGGCCCTTGGCGGCGTGCAGGGTCAGCAGCGACACCCTGTCGGCCCGAGGGTCCCAGGTGTCGACCTCGTCGCCGAGGGCCAGCTCGGCCAGGAACCGCTCCAGGTCGTCGCCGCACCGCTGCGCCAGGGGGCCGAGCAGCTCCAGCGCCTCGGCCGCATCGTCGCCCGACGCGGCGGCGGCCAGCCGCGCCCGCACCGACCGGTCGCCGGCCGCAGGCCTCGAAGGACCAGGGTCGCGGAGGGTGCGGACGATCGCCCGGACCGCCGGGCGGTCGAGCAGGCGGTCGTGGGAGCGCTTCTGGAACGGCATGCCGGCCCGGCCGAGCGCCTCGGCCAGCGGGCCCGACTGGGCATCGGTGCGGTACAGCACGGCAACGTCGGCAAACGACAGATCGTGCTCGGCCCCGCCGTCGGCGCGGCCGCTGTCCAGCGACAGGAACGAGGCGCCGCCGAGCAGCCGGTCGATCGTCTGGACCACGAACTCGGCCTCGGCGAGGTCGCTGGCCGCCTGGTGGATCGTGATCGCTGTCGGCGACCCCTCGCCGCCGACAGCGGCCAGCACCCGCTCGGCGACCAGCGTCGAGGGGGCGATGGCCTGCAGCGCCCCGGCGACGATCGCCGGGCTGGAGCGGTAGTTGCGGGTCAGCCGGACGATGGTGGCCGCCGGGTAGTCCTGGGTGAAGCGGAGGAAGAAGCCGACGTCCGCGCCCCGGAAGCCGTAGATGGCCTGGTCGGGGTCGCCGATCGCGCACAGGTTGCCGTCGGGCGTCGTCAGCAGGCGCAGCAGCCGGTACTGCAGCTCGTCGACGTCCTGGTACTCGTCGACGGCGACGAAGCGGAACCGCTCGCGGTGCCGGGCGGCGAGGGTGGCGTCGCCGGCCAGCAGCATCACCGGCAGGGCGAGCAGGTCGTCCAGGTCGACCAGGTCGGCCTTGCGCATGGCGGCCTCGTAGCGGGCGAGCGGCCCGGCGACCTCGGACGGCTCGGCGTCCAGGTCGGGCCAGCGTGCCGCCCTGGCCCGCTTGCGCCGGACCAGCTCGGGGAGCAGCCGCCGAGCCTCCCGCTCCGGGCAGCCGAGCAGCTCGGTGAGCAGCTCCAGCCGCTCGCCGTCGTCGGCGACCCGGAACCCGGGCCCGAGCCCGACCGCCTCATGCTGCTCGCGCAGGATGCGCAGCCCGAGCCCGTGGAAGGTCGTGACCAGCATGCGCCGCGCGTCCGCCGGCACCAGGGCGTCCAGCCGCTCCTGCAGCTCGGCGCAGGCTCTACGGGTGAACGTGATCGCCAGGCACCGCTCGGCCGGGATGTCGTGCGCTGTCACCAGGTGCGCGAGCCGGCGGGTCAGCGTCCGGGTCTTGCCCGTCCCCGGCCCGGCCACGATCAGCAGCGGCCCAGGACCCGCCGCGGCCGCCACCCGCTGGTCCGGGTCCAGCCCCCCGAGGACGCCGGTCCCCACCGGCGGGGTGTGGACAACCGGAGCACCGCCCTCCGTCCGCGGACTACGCTCCCCCTCCGGGGGCCTCGGCACCACTGGCCGGGGTATCGACGTGGCCGGGACGGGGGGCCTCGGCACCGGAGGCCGCGGGATCGACGTGGCCGGGACGGCCGAACCCGCTGCTCGGGTGGCGCCGGTCAGGGCCGGGTCGGGAACCGGGGTGGCGCCGGCATCGGGCTGGGCTGGCTCCGCCCGCGACGGCACCACCGGGGCCGGCTCGGGCCCGAACAAGGTGGCGGTGGAGGGGCTGGTCCTGAGCTCCCCGGGGGCGAAGGCCCGGATGCTGCCGTACTCCCCGTCGTAGCCGCCCTCGCGGATGACCGCGCCGCGGCGCACCCGGGCGACGGCCTCGGCGACCAGCGGCGGGCCGGCCTTGGCGATGGCGTCGATCGGTACCCGCTCGAGGATCTCCAGCTCCGGCCCCAGCCGCTCGACCAGCCCGCCGACGACCGCCTCCACCGCCTTGCTCCTTGGCCCGACCCCGAGGACCTCCCCGACCAGCTCGGGCAGCTGGATCAGGTTGCGGAACCCGGCGGCGCCGGCCGGTCGGGAACCCGGTGGCCGGTCGGCCAGCACCTCGACGCGGTGCAGCACCCCGACCGTCGGCGGCTTGCCGCACACCGGGCAGCGCTCCCCGAGCCGCCGGGTCTCGCCCGGCTCGGTGCGCACGCCGCACTTGCGGTGGCCGTCCAGGTGGTACTTGCCCTCCTCGGGGAAGAACTCGACCGTCCCCTCGAACCCCTGGCCGGTCTCCAGCGCCCGCCGGATGGCGAAGTAGTCGAGCTCGGTGTCGAACACCGTCGCCTCCCGACCCAGCGCCGGCGGCGAGTGGGCGTCGGAGTTGCTGACCAGCCGGTAGCGGTCGAGGGCCGACACCCGCCAGCACATCTCAGGGTCCGACGACAACCCCGTCTCCAGCGCGAACACGTGCCCGGCCAGGTCGTCGTAGCAGTCCTCGACCCGGTCGAACCCGGACTTGGACCCCAGCACCGCGAACCATGGCGTCCAGGCATGCGCCGGCACCAGGTAGGCGCCGTCGCCGCTCTCCAGGGTGATCTCCAGCAGGTCCCGGGAGTCGAGCCCCAGGATCGGCCGCCCGTCGGAGGCCAGGTTGCCGATCCGCCGCAGCGCCCGCGTACAGCTCGCCGCCGTCTCCAAGCTCGGCATGTACAGCAGGTGGTGGACCTTGCGGGTCCGCTCGGCCCGCTTGTAGATGGTGGAGATCTCCACCGACAGCATGAACCGTACCGGCCCCCGGCAGCTCGCCGGAAGCCGCCCCTGGACCGCCCGCTCCACGTCCTCCCGCAGCCGGAACAGCCCCGGCTCGGCCGGCACCAGCGTCGACTCGAGCTCCTCGAACCACCGAGGATGGGTGAAGTCCCCGGTGCCGATCACGCTGATGCCCTTGCGCCGCCCCCACAGCGCCAGATGCTCCAGGTCGCAGTCCCGGCTACAGGCTCTCGAGTACTTCGAGTGGATATGGAGGTCGGCGTAGAACGGCATGCGCGCGATCTTTCCACATCCTCGCGACATGCGGCCGTGGCCGCCGGCCAGGGACAGCCAGTGGCAGCTTCCGAGCAGGCGTCCCGGCCGCCCTCGACGTGCTCCACCGGGGTGCGACCCGCCTGATCGCCAGGGGGAGTACCGCCCGACCGGCCGGTAGTCTGGCCGGCATGCTGCCTCGACG
>DATHIG010000061.1:0-4417 GCA_035490035.1 Actinomycetes bacterium | reverse complement strand
CTGCGGGGCGACGGGGTGATCGTGGCCCGGCCGTGACCACCTGGCTCGTTCAGCCGTTCACCGTCCCCTACATGCAGCGCGCGCTGCTCGAGGTGCTGCTGCTCGGCGCCCTGGCCGGCGCCGTCGGGGTGTTCGTCGTCCTGCGCCGGCTGGCCTTCGTCGGCGACGCCCTCACCCACACCGTGTTCCCCGGGGTGGTCATCGCCCACCTGCTCGGCCAGTCGCTGCTGCTCGGCGCCCTGGCCTTCGGCGTCCTGACCGCGCTGCTGCTGACCGGGCTGGGCGCCCACCGCCGCGTCGGGGACGACGCCGCCCTGGCCATCCTGCTCACCTCGTTCTTCTCGCTCGGGGTGGTGCTGATCTCCCGGACCCGCAGCTTCACCGCCGACCTGACCGTGTTCCTGTTCGGCCGCGTGCTGGCGATCGACCAGACCGACCTGCTGCAGACCCTGGCCGTGGCCACGGTGGTCGCCATCGCCCTGGTCGCCCTGCGCAAGGAGCTGGTCCTGCGCGCCTTCGACCCGGAGGGGGCCGCGGCCATGGGCTACCGCACCGGCGCGCTCGACCTGGCCCTGAACCTGCTCATCGCGCTGGTCGTGGTGGCCGCCGTCGAGGCCGTCGGGACCATCCTGGTGATCGCCCTGATCGTGGTCCCGGCGGCCGCCGCCCGGCTGCTGGCCGACCGGGTGGCCACCATGACCACGCTGGCCTGCCTGCTCGGCGCCGCCGGCGGCTGGCTCGGGCTGGCCGCCAGCTACCGGGTCTCGGTCGACCACGGGATCCGGCTGGCCGCCGGGGCGACCATCGTTGGCGTCCTCGTCGGCCTGTTCCTGCTCGCCGCCGCCGTCGCCCCGCTGCGCCGGAGGCTCCTCACCGCGGACACCCGGTGAGCCAGCTGAGCCTGCTGGACGCCTTCGGGGACGGGTTCGCGCGGCGGGCCCTGCTCGAGGCGGTCATGGTCGGTGGCCTGTGCGGCGCGGTCGGCGTGCACGTGCTGCTGCGCCGGCTGCCCTTCTTCACCATGGCCCTTGGCCACGCCACCTTCCCCGGGGTGGTCCTGGCCGCGCTGCTCGGGGTCAGCCTGTTCCTGGGGGCTGCCCTGTTCGGGGCCGTCGTGGTCGTGGTGGTCGCCCTGCTCGGGGCCCGCGAACGGGTCGACGACACCAGCGCCGTCGGGGTGACCCTCTCCGGGGCGTTCGCGCTCGGGGTGCTGCTGCTGTCGGCCCAGGCCGGCTTCTCCAGGGACCTGAGCGCCTACCTGGTCGGCTCCATCGTCACCGTCCAGCCCAGCGACCTGGTCACCACCGCCGTGGTCGGCGCGGTCGTGCTGGGCGTGCTGGCCGCGCTGCACAAGGAGCTGGTGCTCGGCGCGTTCGACCGGGTCGGGCTGGCCGCCCTCGGCTACCCGGTGCTCGCCCTCGACATCGCCCTGCTGCTGCTGGTCGAGGCCACCGTGGTCACCTCGATCCCGGCCGTCGGCACGATCCTGGCCGTCGCCCTGATCGTCGCGCCGGCGGCGACCGCCCGGCTGTGGACCGAGCGCCTGCGCGCCACCATGACCCTGTCGGCCGCGCTCGGCGCGGCCAGCGGGCTGGTCGGACTGGCCATCTCCCTCCAGTGGCGGGTCGCCGCCGGCGCCACCATCGTCCTGGTCGCCGCCGCCCTGTTCGCCATCTCCCTGGTGGTGGCCCCCCGCCACGGCCTGCTGGCCCGCCGCCGGGCCGCGGCGGCCCTTGGCGGCGCCGGCGCACCAGGCGGGTCCTACCTGCCCGACGAGTCCGAGTCCAGGGACCACTCCGGCCGGTTGGCCCCGGCGGCCATCGCCTGGGCCTTGTGCCAGTGGAGGGTGGCGAAGATCCGTTCGCTGATGGCGTCGATCGGGCCGACCGCGTTGATGCGGACCAGGATCCCGCGGCGCTGGTAGTACTCGACCAGCGGGCGGGTCTGGATGGCGAACACCTCGAGGCGGTGGCGCACGGTCGCCTCGGTGTCGTCGGAGCGGTGCTGCTCCCTGGCCCGGCCGGCCAGGCGGGCCAGCAGCTCCTCCTCCTCGATCTCGAAGTACAGGGTCAGGTCGAACGGGATCCCGCGGGCCACCGCCCACCGGTAGGCGGCCTCGGCCTGGGGCAGCGTGCGCGGGTAGCCGTCGAGCACATAACCGCCCGCCTCGCTGGCCTGGACCATCCGCTCCCTGGTCATCTCGATCACCAGCTCGTCCGGCACCAGGTCGCCCAGGTCCATGTACTCCTTGGCCACCTTCCCCAGCTCGGTCCCCTTGGCCACCTGCTCCCGCAACAGGTCCCCGGTGGCGATCCGGCCCAGGTCGAAATGGTCGGCGATCCGCTCCGCCTGGGTTCCCTTTCCCGCTCCGGGCGGGCCGATCAGCAGAACACGCACGCGATGCTCCTCTGACGGTCAGTGGTGCTCGGCCGCATCGGCCTCCGCCTTGGTCTGGTGGACGGTGCCGGGGGCGTGCTCGGGCGGGGCGTAGACGGTGACCAGGCGCAGCGGCGACTGGCCGGTGTTGATGAAGTTGTGGCGGGTGCCGGCCTGGACCAGGACCAGCCGGTTGGGCACGACCTTGGTGGTCCGTCCATCAAGGACGGCGTCGGCCTGGCCCTCCACGAACACCAGGAGCTGGTCGTTCTCCTCGTGGACCTCCTCGCCGATCTCCCCGCCAGGAGGGATGGTCATCACCACCACCTGGCTGTGCTCGCCGGTGGCGACCTCGCGCCGGAAGGCGTCGTTGCTCCGAGCGAGCTGGATGATGTCGAGGGAATCGGCCAAGGCTCCTCCTCTGTCTGACGCCCGGTCCCGTCCCGGTAGGCTACCCCCAGGCTCAGCCGGACTCGACTCCGACCACGCCGAATATGCCGGGTTGCCCCCTTGTGCCGGTCACGACACCATGGGTGCGGCTGCGGGCCGGTTCCTCCGGTCCCGCCTCGGGCGAGCCGTGCGCCCCTGGGCGCGGCTGGAAGGGAGTGTCCCAATGCAGGACGGCACCTTCGTCTTCGACGGCCACACCGGCTTCTGGGACGCCAGTCCCGAGAACACCAAGAACCGTTTCGGGGACGCGTTCATCGAGACCTTCTACGCGTTCCACAACGGCTTCAACCCGCCGGGCCCCAGGTGGCACATGGACTACGAGCGGGAGTTCCGCAAGGTCGACCCCGAGTGGTACCTGGAGCACATGTTCGTCAAGGGCGGGGCCGACATGGCCGTCCTGTCCACCCAGGTCCTGATGGACTTCTACCACACCGGGTTCGTCAACCCGGAGCGCAACGCCAAGATGGCCGCCCGCTTCCCCGAGCGCATCATCCCCCTCGGCGGCGTCGACCCGCGGGCGCCCGATGCCCTCGAGCAGGTCGAGCGGCAGATCACCGAGCTCGGCATGCGCGGCTTCAAGTGGTACACGGCCGAGTGGCGGGGCGAGTCGCGCGGCTGGAACGCCAACGACCCCTCGGTCTTCCCGCTCTACGAGAAGGCGCTGGAGCTGGGAGTTCGCAACCACTTCTTCCACAAGGGCCCGGCGGTGGAGCCGCTGTCGCTCAGCAAGTTCGACGTGCGCGACATCGACGAGCCGGCCTGGCTGTACCCGGAGATGACCTTCATCATCGACCACTGCGGGGCGCCGAGGGTTGACGACTTCTGCTGGCTGGCCACCCGCTGCCCCAACGTGTACGCCGGACTTGCCGTGGTGCTCGCCCTCATCCACAACCGGCCGCGCTGGTTCGCCGAGGTCATGGCCAACCTGCTCTACTGGCTGGGGCCGGACAGGATCCTGTACGGGACCGACTTCCCGATCTGGTACCCGCACTGGCAGCTGGACGACTTCATGGCCTTCGAGCTGCCCGAGGACCTCAAGCAGGAGTACGGCGTCGACCTCACCCCCGAGATCAAGCAGCAGATCGTGGGAGGCAACCTGGCCCGCCTGTACGAGATCGACGTCCCGGCCAAGCTGGAGAAGATCAAGGACGACGAGCTGGCCCAGCGGCGCAGCGAGCACCTGGCCGGCCAGCCGGCGGTCGAGGTGACCGACGCCCCCGGCACCGAGCAGCCGGCGGTCGACACCGGCGTCGCCGGGACCGAGTCCCGGTGACCGAAGAGATCGACATCGAACGGGTGCGGCGCGTCGCCGGGTCGGTCAAGGACCCGGAGGTGCGGACCTCCATCGCCGAGCTTGGCCTGCTGGACCAGGTCGAGGTGGACGGCGGGCGGGTCACCGTCCGCTTCCACCTGACCTGGCCGCTGTGCCTGGCAAAGTTCGCCGGCGCGATCGGCCAGGACGGCGGCCATGCGGGCGACGCTCGGCAGCTCGAGCAGGCGCAGCTCGCGCCGCCCGGCCAGGGCGGCCGCCGGGTCGTTCACCGTCGCATCACCCCGCGGGTCTCGGCGAAGCGGTCGCCCTGGTTGATCA
>DATHIG010000060.1:0-2163 GCA_035490035.1 Actinomycetes bacterium | reverse complement strand
CGAGGAGCTGCTGGCCGACTACCGGCGCGATGGCGCCCTGCGGACCGCGATGCCCATCGTGGCCGAGCCGGACCTGGCCGCCTCCGCCGATCCCTCCACCCTGGGAGATGCGCCGCCGACCGTGGCCGCGGCCGTCCGAGCCTTGCTCGAGACGCTGGCCGAAGGTGACTACTTTGCAATCCTGGCCTACCTGCCACCCGATTCCGCCATCCGCGAGGGCCTCCAACGCATCCGGGCCTCGGTCCGCGACGCGCTGGGCAATGCCACGACCGGCGGAATCGGCCCACGGTACCTGCACTCCACCGGACAGCTGCACAAGGGTGGGCCCAACAGCGGCGTCTACCTGATGTTGACCGCGGACCCGCTTCGTGACCTGCCCATCCCCGGGCGCGCCGAGTCCTTCGGCACGCTGATTGCGGCCCAGGCCGCGGGTGACCTCGCCGCCCTGCAACGCCGCGGCCGGCGGGTCCTGCGCCTGCATGCCGCGGATGCGCAGTCCGGACTGGCGCGCGTCACCCAGCTGGTCGGCGAGGCCCTGGGCAGCCCGGTCGGGTAGGTCATCATCCGGACGCAAGTCGGGACGGAAGGAGGAGCCATGGAGGTCGGCATCGTGGGACTGGGCCGGATCGGGGCCGGCATGGCGCGACGTCTGGCCCGCGGCGGCCACCCGGTCGTGGCCTGGAACCGAACCGCGTCAGTCGCAAGTGAGCTCGCCGCTGAGCCGGAGAACGGCGGCCAGGTCAGCGCGGTGGCGTCCATCGACGAGCTGTGCGCTGCCCTGGAATCGCCCCGCCACGTCCTGGTCAGCCTGCCGGCGGGGGACGCGACCCAGGAGCTGATCGACCAGCTCGCCGACCGGCTCGCTCCGGGGGACGTCATCGTGGACACCGGCAACGCGAACTTCGCGGACAGCTCCCGGCGTGCCGAAGAGCTGGCCGCCCACGGCCTGCAATTCCTGGACATGGGCGTGTCCGGCGGAGTCTGGGGCCTGGAGGTCGGCTTCTGCGCGATGGTCGGCGGCGAGCGCGACGTGTTCGATCGGTTCGAGCCGGTGGTGGCCACCCTGGCCCCGCCTGACGGCTACCTGTACTGCGGCCCGGCCGGGGCGGGCCACTACGTGAAGATGGTCCACAACGGCATCGAGTACGGCCTGATGGAGGCCTATGGCGAGGGGTTCGACATCCTCCACGCCTCCGACTACGACCTCGACCTGGCCGCCATCGCCCGCTTGTGGAACCACGGCAGCGTCATTCGCTCGTGGCTGCTGGAGCTGGCGGCTCACGCCTTCGAGAAGGAGGGCAACGACCTGGCCGGGGTAGCGGGCTGGGTCGCGGACTCGGGCGAGGGCCGCTGGACGGTGGCCGACGCCCTGGCCCACGACGTCCCCGCCCCGATCATCACCCTGGCCCTCATCCAGCGCCTGCGCAGCCGCCGCGCTCCGGACAGCTATACCGATAGGGTGCTGGCCGCCCTGCGCAACGAGTTCGGCGGCCACGCAGTGAAATCGGCCGACGACGCATCGGCCGACGACGCATCGGGCAAGGACGGATCTGGCTGAGCCGATGAGTATCGCTGCGCCCGAGAAGCCGGTGACGGCATCGGTCAATCCGCTTCGTCAGGGGCTGCGCCAGGAGCGCATGCCCGAGCCGTGCACCATGGTCATCTGCGGCGCGACCGGCGATCTGACCCTGCGCAAGCTGGGACCGGCCATCTACAACCTGGCCCTGGGCGGCCACCTGCCGCCGGAGTTCACGGTGGTGGGCTTCGCCCGCCGGCCGATGTCCAGCGAAGAGTTCCACGCGCACCTGCGGGCGGGGATCGACGAGTTCAGCCGCAATCGGCCAGTGTCCGAGACAGTGTGGTCGGCGTTCACCGCCGGCCTCGAGTACCAGCAGGGCAACCTGGACGACCCCGAGGCCTACGCGGCCCTGGCCAAGCGGCTGGACCGCATCGACCGCGACCGCGGCACGGCCGGCAACCGGCTGTTCTACCTGGCCGTCCAGCCGTCCCTCACGCCCGAGGTGGTCAGCCACCTGGGCGCGGCCGGCCTGGCGGGGAGCAGCGTCCGGACCAGCGGCCGGCAGGGCTGGACGCGGGTGGTGGTCGAGAAGCCGTTCGGGTTCGACGAGCAATCGGCGCTGACCCTGAACCGCCAGATCCGCG
>DATHIG010000059.1:0-4169 GCA_035490035.1 Actinomycetes bacterium | reverse complement strand
CTCCTCCCACCACTCCCGCCGTTCCAGGTCGAGCAGGCCGGTCCGGGAGGCGAGCGACAGCTCGGCGACCTGCTCGCCACCGAGACCGTGGGCCACCCACTCGGCCACCCCGAGCCAGCGAACCGCGCTGGCGGCCTCCGGATGGTTGGCCCTCAGCCACGCATACTTGGCGATCGAGAACAGCGGGCGCACCGGCAGGCCGGTGCGGGCCGAGAACCGCTCGGCGCCCAGGTCGGCGGCCAGCCGGTCCGCCTCCGCCTGGCCGCGGGCGTCGTACCAGGCGATCGCCGGGGCCACCGGCCGGCCGTTGCGGTCCAGCAGCACGCCGGTCTCGGCCATGCTGGTCACCCCGGCAGCTACCACCGGGCCTTGCGGGGCGGCCTCCAGGGCGCCGGCGGTGGCGGCCAGCGCCGCCTCTCGCAGCGTCGCCGGGGCCAGCTCGGCTCCCGTCGGCACGACGGTCCACGGAGTCGGGACCGCGCCGTGAGCGACCTCGGTCCCGTCGCTGGCGCGGACCACGGCCGCCTTGCACAGGTCGTGCCGACGTCGATTCCGACCAGCAACCCGTCGCCGCTCACCGCAGGCCCTGCTGGGTCGGCCCGGCCGCTGGGGTCGGGGGGAGGCAGCGGACCGCCTCGAGCCGGCCGCGAACCTCACCCGGTCCCGCGGCGAAGGGCACCAGCACCGTGTCGCCCCGCGCGAGGTCGAGCGAGCCGCCGCGGGTCTCCAGCCGGCCCGACCCGCCGGTGACGACCAGGATCGAGAAGGCGGCCTCGAGCGGGGAGGAGGGGTCCGGGCGCAGCCGCTCGGCCCGGAAGAACGGGTCGGCCTCGGCCGGCAGCAGCTGCTCGACCCCGGGCCGTACCGGGCCGCGCCCGGCGCGCAGCCGGTCCAGCTCGGCCAGGCCCCACCCGGTGCGGTCGACACAGCGGAGGGCAACGTCGAAGCCGAGCCCGAGGTGGCCTTGCTGGCGACCGTCGACCGCGAAGCCGGCCCACTCCAGCAACACCGAGAAGTCGGTCGGCTCCTGCAGCTCGACCAGCAGGACGCCCTCGCCGATGGCGTGCGGCATCCCGGCCGGGACGAGCACGGCGTCGCCTGGGGCCACCGGGACGGCGTTGAGGCTGGCCAGCAGCGCCTCGGCCCGTTGTTCCTCGACCAGCTCCGCCAGCTTCGCAGGGTCGATGGGCGCGCGGAAGCCCAGGTGCACGACGGGCTGGGGGACCCGGGTGCCGGCGATCACCCACGCCTCGGTCTTGCCCCATGGGCAGTCGAGGTGGCGGCCGGCGAAGTCGCGGTCCGGGTGGCAGTGAACCGGCAGGCGCTCGCCGGCGTGGAGCAGCTTGACCAGCAGCGCCGGGCTGGCGCCGTAGGCGTCGGCGTGGTGCCGCCCCAGAAAGCCCTCTGGGTCCGCCTCGAGCGCCTCGCCGAGGGTGCGCCCGTCCTGCAGCCGGGTCAGGCCCTGGCTGGCCGACCCGAAGGCGGTCGTGGTCGAGCCGATCCAGTCCTCGGGAAGAAGCTCGCCGCCGGCCAGGCGCGCCGTGCCGCGAAGCTCGTCGATTGCCGAACCGCCCCGGTAGAAGCGCGGAACCCGGTTGGCGGCCAGCTGGATCGGCTTCATGGCGTGATCTCTGCCGTGCTGCCAGGCAGGCTGCCGCACGACACCCCAGCGGCCACGCCGCCGGTCTCTGGGAGTCGATCCCAGCCGCGCCACCCCGGAATGGCGCGGGCGTCGGGTATGTCCATCCCGGGGAGCCTACACGGTCGCGACGGACTGGCACGCCGAGGACCCACCCGTCGGCAGGGCGAGCTGAGCTGGCATCCTGGGAGCAGTCTGGCAGCGCCTCGTCGGGTGCGAAGCTCGATGGGTGCTGCTGGCGAAGGTGCCGATGGGCCGATGATGGAGCAGGTTTCATGCGAGAGTGGGCGAGCTCCGAACCGTCCGGTCCGGCCGGCGGGAGGTCGCGGGCCGCTCGAGGTCAGGTGGTTGGTGTGGAGGCGCGGGTAGCGGCGTCACCGCTGGTCGAGATGATTCGCGCATCGGTCATCGGCGACGACGAGGTGATGGACGGGCCGTACGGGCCGCGGCGGATCATCTACGCCGACTACACCGCCTCCGGTCGGGCGCTCGCGTTCATCGAGGACTTCATCCGCTTGGAGGTCCTGCCCCGCTACGCCAACACCCACACCGAGAGCTCCGGCACCGGCCTGCAGACGACCAGGCTCCGCGAGGATGCGCGGCGGATCATCCGCGCCGCGGTGGGCGGCGACGACGAGACGGTGGTGCTGTTCTGCGGGTCGGGCAGCACGGGCGCGGTCGACAAGCTCATCGGCATCCTCAACCTCCGCATCCCGGCGGACCTGGATGCCAGGTACGGCCTGTCGGGCCGGATCCCACCCGAGGAGCGGCCCGTGGTGTTCATCGGGCCGTTCGAGCACCACTCCAACGAGCTGCCCTGGCGGGAGTCGATCGCCGACGTGGTGGTGATCAGCGAGGACGCCGACGGTCATATCAACGTGGGTCAGCTCGAAGAGGAGCTGAGCCGCCACGCCGACCGCCCGCTGCGCATCGGGAGCTTCTCGGCCGCCTCGAACGTGACCGGCATCGTGTCCGACACCCGCGCGATCGCGGCCCTGCTGCACCGTCATGGTGCGCTGTCGTTCTGGGATTTCGCCGCCGCCGGCCCCTACGTCCGGATCGACATGGGGCCGGAAACCGACGGCCCGGCGCCCGCGCTGACCTACAAGGACGCGATCTTCCTCTCGCCGCACAAGTTCATCGGCGGCCCTGGCACCCCGGGGGTGCTCGTCGTGCGGCGCGAGCTGCTCCGCAACCGGGTCCCGACGGTGCCGGGCGGCGGGACCGTCGCCTACGTCAACCCGACCGAGCACCGCTACCTCGACGACCCGGTCGAGCGCGAGGAGGGAGGCACCCCCGCGATCGTCGAGTCGATCAGGGCGGGCCTGGTGTTCCAGCTCAAGCAGGCGGTCGGGGCGGAGGCCATCCAGCTGCGGGAGCGGTCCTTCATCGGCCGTGCCATCGCGTCGTGGAGCGCCAACCCCCACATCGAGCTGCTCGGCAACCTCCAGGCCGAGCGGCTGTCGATCGTGTCATTTGTCGTCCGCAACGGCCCGCGGTATCTCCATCACAACTTCGTCGTGGCGCTGCTGAACGACCTGTTCGGCATCCAGTCGCGGGGCGGCTGCTCGTGCGCCGGTCCGTACGGCCACCGGCTGCTCGGCATCGACATCGAGCGGTCGCACGAGTTCGAGCGGGAGATCGCCCGCGGTTGCGAGGGCATCAAGCCTGGGTGGGTCCGGGTGAATTTCAACTACTTCATCTCCGAGGCACAGTTCGAGTACGTCCTGGACGCCGTCCACCTGGTTGCCGACCAGGGCCGGAAGCTGCTGCCCGACTACCGCTTCGACCCGGCAAGCGGCCTGTGGCGGCACCGGCAAGGACCGGTCGAACCGCCGCTTCGCCTGCACGCGCTCCGCTACGACGAGCAGGGGCGGCTCCGCTTCACCTCGTCGCACGCCCAGGCCAACGACAGCGCGCTCGCCGGCTATCTCGACGAGGCCCGCCGGCTCTTGGCGGCCCGCCCGGCGCCCCCCGGCGCCGACTCCCCCGCGCCCCCTGGGGTGTCCGCCGACTTCGAGGCGCTGCGCTGGTTCGTGCTTCCGCCGGAATGCCTGACGGGGGTTGACCCCCCGACCAGCTCGGCGCTGGAGGCGCCGGCGGGCGTCGACGGCGGAGCCCAACGCCCGCTCCGATGAGTCCTGTCGCATCCACTGGGACCGGGGCCCAAGATCCAGAACGGTGGGCGTGAGGTCGATCTGTCGGGACCTGTCACGGCTTCAGCCGATCTGGTCGAGCGATGAGGTGCCGACTTCGGCGGACGTTCACCTGCCCGCCTCGCCGCAGGCAGATGGCCGCCGTCAACGCCCGCGATCATCCGGCTTGTGCGAGCTGCAGACGGTGAGAGCGCAAGCGACGGGAACGGATCGTGACCACCCTGGAGCGGCGGGTGCTCCGGGGGCAGCCCGGCGATGGCGGCTACCGGCGGTTGCGTCTGGTCGATGGCGAACCGCGGCAGCTGCGCACCGAGCTGGTGGGCTCCGGCCGGCCGCCGGGCGAGCGGCGGACACTGCTGGCCTTCGCGCACCTG